>CAMLRJ010000145.1 GCA_946482345.1 uncultured Cellvibrio sp. | reverse complement strand
TTCACATACAAAACCAGACTGTGATCGGTTAGTTCATAACCATATTCAGCGGCAATTTTGCGTTGCAGCATTTCTATTTCATCGTTGTGGAACTCAATCACTTTGCCGCTATCTATATCGACCATGTGATCGTGATGCTCGCCTCGGGCAATTTCAAATACCGAATGGCCGCCATCAAAATTATGTCTTACAACCAAACCGGCGGATTCAAATTGAGTCAGAACCCTGTACACAGTAGCCAGGCCAACATCGTCGCCTTGTTCACTCAATGCTTTATAAACTTCCTCAGCACTCAGGTGGTGTTGCTCCGAATTTTCAAGCATTTGCAGTATTTTCACTCTGGGCAAAGTCACCTTCAGGCCGACTTTACGCAGTTCACTATTTTCAGACGCCATTATTGTCACCCCAACCCTTCTCAGTATTCCTGTGGTTCGGGTATTATCCGCGTTCATTTTTACCAGTGGAAGCCCTGATATGAAATTTGCCCGTTTGTTTGTTTTTGTTGTGATCGCCATACTCGGCGTATCAGGCTGCGTACACAAAATTACCGTGCAGCAGGGCCACATTATTTCTCAGGAAGATGTTGATAAACTCAAATTGGGCATGACGAAAAGTCAGGTGCGTTTTGTATTGGGCAATAGTCTGCTGCCCAATGTGTTTGATGATGACCGCTGGGACTTTCTCTACTCCACTCGCCAGGGTTCCGAGGGCGATATCACCCAGTACCACTTCACTGTGTATTTTAAAGACGGAAAACTGATCAAAACCGAAGGCAACCATGCACCTGACTCCAAGTTGCTGGCCAAACCCGAAAACCTGGAAAAACTGGTTGAAGAAGCTCGCCGCGAAACCCCACCGCCTGACACACCTGAATGATGGCTGTGCTTGACTAGCATTCAGTGTCAACTAGTCTAAAGGTTAAATTGATCACTTTTTTTGAGGAACAAGATCCCGAAATCAGTGGCATACATAACCTGTAGATTTGGAGGTAGCCGGTTGTTGCCGGCGTTAAATGCAACCACAGCTCCCATTGAAACCAACAGGCCCTATACCCGGGCTTTTTGGCTCTATTCGTGAAAAAGTATCGCGATGGTTTTCGCTGTATTCTGCTGATGAGACCACTGCGGGTTATTTTCGAGCGGAGCAAATTCATGCTGTGATTTCTCTGGCGCCATTGAGCATTGGTGCCAACCTCATCAACATTCTGGTTATCCTCTATTTGTTTTACGAGACGCCCAACCCCTGGCTCTATCTGTGGGGTTTCGTGATTGTTGCGTTAATGGCCGCAGGTTTGCGTGGATGGTTCAGTCAACGTAAGGGAAAAGCGCCTGTCACGTCATCCCCGCGTGCGCTCAAAAAAGCCTTGCGTCATGCTGCAATTGTTGGTTTTTTGTGGGGACTGCTGCCGATATTAACCCTGGGTAACGCCACACCCCATCAAACTGAAATCATACTGCTGGTGTTAATTGGCATGGTCTGCGCGAGCAGTTTTGCCTTATCCACCATCCCTGCAGCCGCATTTTGTTTTGTGTTGTTGATCGGCTCCGAAACTATTTTGGCCTTACTGATTTTCCAGCCTGTTTATTTCAAATTATTAATTTTACTCATAGCCGTCTACGCTTATGTCGTTTGCGCTGCAGTGTTGGTGCAAGCCAAAAATTTTGGCGGGCGATTAATGGCTGAAGCCGCCAGCAACCGGCAACAACAGCTGACCAGTTTGTTATTGCATGATTTTGAAAACCATACCAGTGATTGTTTGTGGGAATTAAATCAACAAGGTTATTTACAAAATCCCTCAGCAAAATTGGCAAAATTATTCGGCCTTGATTTACACCAACTGCACAATGTTCCATTTCTGGAATTATTTTCCGTTCACGAAGGTGATTCACAACTGGAATCAACTTTGGCAATTGATGCACTCAAAGAACATTTCGCACAGAATAAATCCTTCCGACATTTATCCGTTCCACTGATCATCAACAACATACCCCGCTGGTGGCAACTCACCGCAAAACCCTTAATGGATACGCAGGGTAATTTGCTCGGATGGCGTGGTGTAGGAACCGATATCACCAAAGACAAAGAATCCACACGCGAAATGAATCGACTGGCAAATGTTGATTCCTTAACCGGTTTGGCCAATCGTCACCAGTTCAAAACGCGTTTGGGTTTGCAAGATGAATCACGTAATCCTGCTGATGCTTTTTATGTGTTGCTTTTATTAAATCTTGATAATTTCAAATTGCTGAACGAAGGCATGGGTCACGCATTTGGTGACAAAGTTTTGCAAATGGTTGCCTCAAGACTCAAGCAACAAATTCGACAGCAGGATTTACTGGCACGCCTGAGCGGTGATGAATTTGCCTTGATCAGCTGGGGAGAAGATGCCACCAAACGCGCCGATGTTATTGCACAACGTTTGTTGGATTGTTTCAGTGCACCGTTTGAAATTGAAGGTATCAGTTTGCAATTGGGATGCAGTGTCGGCATAGCCATATCACCCTTGCATTGTGACTCCTCCGATACTTTATTGAAGCACGCTGACATGGCTCTTTATTCAGCCAAAACTTCCGGCAAAAATACTTTCCGTTTTTATGAATCCGGCATGGCGGCCGCTGCGCAAAAACGCATGAGCCTGCTGAATGATATACGTCAATTGCTGGAGCAGAATCCGGACACGCGAATGCTGTTACATAAAGTTGATAGAAATTTTGATTGGGCTGCCGACATGCAGCTGCCGCAATTTGCAATTTATTTACAACCACAAATTCATTTACAAACAAAACAAATTATTGGCTTCGAAGCTTTGATGCGTTGGAATCATCCGGAAAAAGGCATGATCCCGCCAATGGAATTTATCCCGCTGGCAGAAGAATCCAATATGATTATTGCGCTGGGCGCCTGGATGCTGATTGAATCCTGCAAATTGGCCGCCAGCTGGCCGCAACCCTGGCGAATTGCCGTGAATGTATCCGCAACCCAATTCAGTCACGGCAGTCTGGTTCCTGTTGTGAAACGCGCATTGGAATTAAGCCGTATTGCACCGGAAAGACTGGAGCTGGAAATTACCGAATCACTGCTGATTCAGGATAAAAATACCGCTAAAACCATTTTGCAGGAATTACGCAATCTGGGCGTGCGTATTGCGCTGGATGATTTCGGAACAGGTTATTCTTCGCTGGCTTACTTGCGCAATTTTCCACTTAACCAATTAAAAATAGATCGCAGCTTTGTCAGTGCCATAGCAACGGATAAAGGGTCACTGGCCATCATCAGCACTATTATCCAATTGGCTGATGCACTTTCGTTGGAAACTATTGCGGAGGGAATAGAAACTGCAAAAGAAATGCATTTGTTAATCGCTTGTGGATGTGAAGACGGACAGGGTTTCCACTTTGCAAAACCTATGCCCGCCGCTCAAATTCCCGAATTTGTTTCGCAATATCCCTACCACTGAACAAATAACACCTATACTTTTGGAATAGTGAATTCCACTTGCACAATTAGGTCGATAAATCACATCTGATGTTAAAAAGAATCTCTGTAAAAGACATGAAGCTGGGAATGTTTATCTGTGAATTTTGTGGATCATGGATGGAGCACCCTTTCTGGAAAACCAAATTTCTTCTCACCGATGAAAATGATCTGCGCACTATTATTGATAGTGGCATCAAAGAATTGTGGATCGATACCGATTTGGGAAGCGATGTTGAAGAAAATCGCATTGCAAAATTAAAAGACGAAGTCGAGCAGGAAACAGAATTCCTATTAAAAGCAGCAGGCTCCGCTAAAAAAATTGAAAAAACAGCAATGGAAGATGAGGTCAAACTGGCAGCCAAACTCTGCAGCAAATCCAAAACAGCTGTTATCTCCATGTTTAATGACGCGCGCCTGGGCAAAGCCATAGAAGTGGGCGCAGCGCAGGAATTGGTTGAAGAAATTTCCAACTCCGTCATGCGTAATGCTCACGCCTTAATCAGCCTTGCAAGGCTTAAAAATGCAGATGAATACACCTACATGCATTCAGTCGCTGTTTGTGCACTGATGATTGCGTTGGCTCGCCAATTAAATTTGCCGGAAGCGACCGTGCGCGATGTGGGCCTTGCCGGTTTGTTGCATGATATTGGCAAAATAGGTATTCCCGATAAAATTTTAAACAAGCCGGGAAAATTAACCGATGAAGAATTTTCGACAGTCAAATCACATCCTGAAATTGGCGCGCAAATTTTATTGGAAGGCAATCAGGTAGGCGCAATGGTGATGGATGTTGTGCTGCATCATCATGAAAAAGTGGATGGCACAGGTTATCCACACGGATTAAAAGGCGACCACATCAGTCTTTACGCAAAAATGGGTGCAGTCTGCGATGTTTACGATGCAATTACATCCAATCGTCCTTACAAAAAAGGTTGGTCTCCCGCTGAATCCATTCGCAAAATGGCCGAATGGAGCAAAGGACATTTCGACGAAACTGTATTTCAAGCATTTGTAAAAACCGTTGGCATTTATCCCACCGGCTCATTGGTTCGTCTTGAATCGGGAAGATTGGGCGTAGTCACCGAACAACATCCAACATCACTGTTAACACCCAAAGTTAAAATATTTTATTCCATTAAAACCAAGTCACCCATCATCCAGGAAACCATCGACTTATCCGTATTATTGGGTAAAGACAAAATTATTGGCCGAGAATCACCGGAAGATTGGGGATTTAAAAATCTGGATTTACTTTGGTCGGAAGGTTGAAATCATTAACAAGAGTTTCATCATATTTTTGAACTGTAATGATTCGGTTTATTTAATCAATTTTTAATTAATAAACTGGTTTTTCATTCAAAAGCCTAAGCTTTTTATTTTCATCATTGCATTTTGCAATGATGAAAATTGTCGGTAAGCGATTTCGAATATTTGACTAGACCATGATTTTTCATGGTCTAGTCAAATAATGATTTATTAACGACGAACAGGAGTGATTGCCGGAACGGGAGGAGCAGACATTCCAAAACCGAGGAAATAATCCACGTGATGGGATTGTTTGTAGCCGTGCACAGTCAAACTGTTTCGATAGGCCGGATTATGCGCTAATGAATACAGACGAGTAGCTGTCTCATAGTTAGTGCTATATATCCGGAGTTCTGAATTATCAGTACTTTCAACGATAACTTCTTCTCTCCAATCTCCGGAAATATCACCAAAGAAAGGTAGCGCTCCGCGAGCCTGAACCAGACCATCAAAGGTTTCGCGCCAAACATAAGTGTTGCGAGCTTTGGCCGTTAAATTCCAATCGCCTACACGGTTATTATCCAACAGTTCTCCACCGGTATCCCCGTCCCACTGGATTTGAAAATTTGGCCAGGGAACATTTTTATCGGTTTCAGCTACCAATAATTTTCCGGAGGCTGAATACAAACCATTAAAGCTCCAGTATTCCATTCCCGGTTCGGTCGGAAATAAATCAGCAACAGTACCGCGTGCCATATCTCCGCCTACGGCACCGTTCGGTGCTGAGTATTTCCGTAAAACTCTTCCGGTTGCAGCTTCATAATAATAAGTTTCCAAACCGTTAGGGTTGTCTTGCTGAATACCAAAACCTTCCAAGCCCGGACGAGACGGATCTATGTCCGTGATATGGAAACGATCACCATGAATCACACCTTGTAAACCCAGGTCATATAACAGGGTTCCATCACCAGTCAGTACATAGCCGCCGTCAAGCACTTCATCTTTCCCATCGCGGTTAACATCAATAATGCGTAACTGATGGAAATCCGGGCCCGCGCCATTGCCGCGCAAATATTTCCAGCGTTGCATCAACTTTGCTCCATCAAAATCATAAGTACTGATCACCAGGTTAAATCCGCCATTACCAATACGGTTCTTGCATTTTGTGACCAAACTGGGGTTGGTGCCATCCAAATAACCTGCACCGAATTGGCACTGCAATGGACCATCGGAACGATAGTTATTCGGTAAAGGCGAGCGCGTAATTTCCGCACCGGTTGCGCCATTAACAATGGATACAAATTGATCCTGATCATTTGAATGGCTCAAGGTTTTTCCGTCACCGAACACAAAACCGTTGGCCGTTTTAACCGCAATTTCTGCGCGACCATCGCTGTTAAAATCAAATACGGTGAGCCCATCCCACATTCCATTGCTCATAGTAGTCGCGCCGCCTTCAATCCCGTTTTGATCTACACCCAACGGGCCTGTATTAAGCCGCCACAAAAACTTACCATCCTGAGTATATGCATCAACTAACGGAGCTTGTGCACTAATACGGTTTACAACAACATCGTATTCACCGCTACCGGTTAAATCTCCAACCCATGCGAGATGCACGAAAGCACCACCGGACACCGCACGCAAAGGAATACGTTTATAACGCTGCTCTAACAAAGTGGCTTTCGCACTTGCTGCTCCTTCGACATTATTCACAATGGAGCGTATAAAATATTTAGCGCCTGTACTTTCATCGCGATCCAAACACCAGGTCGGTTCTGCACGGCCGCGGCGACAAACTAACTGCGTAGTCCCTCCCGCTTCGCGATATAAATTAAACTCGGTATTGGGATCATCATAACCAAGCAAGCGCCAGGAAATAAAAGCGTCGTTACCTTTACGCTGGGCAAAAACACCACGCCCCAAACATTCCACTACACGACCACCAATCGCACCGCCTTCGCATTCTTCTGACACTTGTGCTACAGAACTTGATGATTTACTTGATGACCTGGATGAGCTTGACGAAATTGCTGAAGAACGCGAAGAGCTCACAGACGAACTTGAACGTAACGAACTGGAAGAGCTTTTTGATTGGGATGAAACAGCAATCGATGATTTTGATGAAGAAACAGAGCCCGAATTTTTACAAATTGCGCCATTAATGACCGGGGTTTCAATCGCACCATTTGCATTCACTTGCAAACCAAAGGAAACCGTACCGCCGGGCTGAATATTTGCATTCCAACTTAAATTGCTTGCAGTGTACGGATTGCTGCCCGCTAAAGCTGCATTCCAACTACTGCCAATTCGATTATTAAGGTAGCTCCAATTAACACTCCAGCCATTAATAACAGTATTACCTGTATTGGTGATTTCAATATTTGCTGTTGCACCACTGCCCCAGCTGTTAGTCACAACATATTTGCAAGTCGCGGTTTGTGCGAGTGAATGCTGCGCAGCAAACATTCCTGCGCATAACAGCGTCCACCCCATCATTCTGTGTAACAGGATTTTTTTCATAAAATTCTCACTGTAGTGTTGGGAATCAATGTTTATTTTTTTTAAATACCGACCGAATCTACATCACCAAAAAAAAGAAAATTCCATCCATGGAATTTTAAAAAGCTCCACCACTGTTAGGTTGTGAGCTAATACAATTTAAAATACTTTTTATTATTTTTCGTAAGCACCTAAATCCGGAGCACTACCGGAATAAGGCAGGCTTACATTGGTACCTTTATCAATCATCTGGCTTCCGTTACGTAATTTCAGGAAATCTAATGCAGGTAAACTGCCATCGGCATTTCGCGGCCCAAAAGCACCAGTGTCCGACACACTCAGGAAATCACTACCTTGCGGTGTGATGGCGATATCCCAGGTATTGAAGCGGGAATCGACACCTTGCATGTTTCGATTCTTATTTGGAAAGCCAATATTATTTCGCAGCTTGTGCATTTTGCTGCCGGTCAAAATTACGCCGTCTGTTCTATTACCGCTCGCATCCCACGTACTCGCCAGCATGTCGAATTGCACGCCGTTGTTGTAGGCAGTGTTATTGAACCAATCGCTGCCAC
>CAMLRJ010000144.1 GCA_946482345.1 uncultured Cellvibrio sp. | reverse complement strand
TCAACTTGTGCGCTGGCGGAATATCGTGATATCGCATTGGCTGTGACACAAAAACAAGTCAGCGCTTCAGGCCAGGGAGGTTAGCAATGAGTACCAGCACTGCTATCCTCAATCTACAACTCCCATGGAGTTCATCCATTCTGGATGACAAACGCTTTCAGTCCATACTGACAATATTGGCTGGCGTGATGTTAACCCTGAGCCTGATCATCACGATTATTGAAGTTCCCGAATTAACACGCGCCGAAAAAGAAGAGTTACCGCCGCAATTAGCCCGTGTCATTCTGGAGAAAAAAGAAATACCGCCACCACCAAAAGTGGAACCTAAAAAAGAAGAAAAAAAACCTGAAGAAAAAAAGCCGGAAGAGAAAAAACCCGAGCCTAAAAAAGAGGAACCCAAACCTGAAAAAAAACCGGAACCGGTAAAACCACCTAAAGCCGCCATCGATCGCGCAAAAGAACAGGTAGCACAAACTGAATTGGCACAATTCAAAGATGATCTGGCTGAAATGCGCGAGATGATGCCGACAGTGGAGCTGGAAAGAACGGCAACAACCCAGGCAGTGGGTCAACCGCAAGCGACACAAATTGACAGAGCAATGATTACCAGTGGCGCCAAAGTTGCCAGTGGCGGCATCAACACCGCTCAACTCAGTCGTGATGTCGGTGGCGTTGCACTTTCAGGTCGCGAGAATACCAAAGTCAAAAGTACACTCGCCGAAAATGCCAAAAAAGCGCCTGTCGCTACTGCAGGTAATAGTGATGGTGAAGGCGGTGCAGCACGTGATCCTCGTGAAATTTCGCGAGTGATGGATCAACACAAGGGTGCGATCTATCAAATTTACAATAAAGCATTGCGCCAAAACGCAACGCTACAAGGAAAAATGATTGTAAAAATTGTGATAGATCCCAACGGAAAAATTGTTGAAGCAACCATTGTTTCCAGCGAACTGAAAGATGCCGAACTGGAAAGCGCAATCCTGCGTCGCGTTCGCTTAATCAGTTTTCCTCCATCGAATGTCAGCCGCACAACGGTCAATCAAACGTTTGATTTCTTACCGCAGTAAAAAATAAAACACCCGCCGAATGGCGGGTGCTTTTTGGAATTAACATCCGTTCAAAAACTCTTCAGGGCAAATCAAACCAATAGTCCCCGTACTATAAGCACCCAAATCCATAAATGTGCGATTGGTGATGGTCAGGTAATCGTCCACTATGGTGTGCCCATGAAAGACGTGATCGATATTTTTTACTGATTCAATTTGAAAAACTTTTTCCAATGGCAGCAAGGGTTGGTTTTTATTCCACAGCATGTCGCTTGTTTCGCGCATGACTTCAATATTTTCAGGTGTGATATTGCGCAGTAAATTTTTCACTTGATGCCAATCGCATTGATCAGGTAATTCCGCATGCACCAAACCTATGGATTTGCCATTATTTAATTCAATTTCTATCGCGACAGGTAACTTTCTAAACGTCTCATAAAACGGATTAAGCTCTGCAAAATCCATTGTCTCGGCCCAATCACCGCCCCACATCATCCATTGCCGCCAAAGTGTTTCTGATTGGCGCTCTATGGTATTGATTAACATCCGTTCGTGATTACCTTGAATCGAAAAAAACCAGGGTTTTTCCAACCATTTCAATGCGAGATGCGATTCATCACCACGATCAATTAAATCGCCCAGACAAAAAAGTCGATCCGACTGCTCATTAAATCCAACATCATGTAATGCCTGTTGCAGTATCGAAAAATGGCCGTGAATATCCGAGCAGATATAATCTTTGCCGATTGGATTACGGGGAAAAACGCGAATCAATTCCAGATTGTTCATAGAAATTAAAAATGCCTTGGACAAATAAAAATAGATCAGATGTGAAAATAAAAAATCCTCTCTCGAAACACACGAGAGAGGATTGAAGGGCTATGGAATAATTTACGATTAAAGACAAATACTGCCGACAACATCCGGAATTTCAGAATTGCTGCGACGTGGTTTATATCCATACACGGTAATGCTGACACGTTGGCCCGGATTGATTTGTGTATTGGCAGACTGGTTTACCGCTGTGTAAGGGTTGCGCCCGGATACATTCGCACCACTTGCATAAGATAAGTAAGAGCCGTTGGTATAACGCCAATTCACCGACCAACCACTGATAGTTTGATTACTGGTGTTGGTGATATCGATCACCGCAGTAAAACTGCGCGAGCCTTGACTCACAACCCGGTAATCACATTGCGCCAATGCAACAGCGGCTGCGCTGGATGAAGCCCTGCTCAGACTACTGGAGGAGGATCGACTTGAACTGGACAACGACGATGAACGGCTGCTCGAACTTGAACTGCTCACTTGCGTTGATCGACTGGATGAACTGACAACGACAGGTGTGGAACTTGAACGGCTTGATGAAAAGACAGCCAATGAAGATTGGCTTGAGGATGAAATGGTGGCTGCTCTGAAAGCGGCGATTTCATTTTTGACATTATTTAAAGCCAAAGCCGCATTAGCCTGATCAGGCTGGCCTGCGGCAACACCGCAAGGTGAACCCAAACAACTGACATCCGGGTTTGAAAACTTGGCAATTCTGCCACTTGCCTTGTTGGTATAAAGCCAGGAGTAAGTCATGATCGTACCAAACAACCCATCCACACCATGCCCCAGTCCATATGCATAACGAGCACCACCGGTATCACCCTGTTTGCGGGAATGATTCAAACCCATGTTATGCCCCAGCTCATGCGCCATCACCATAGGGCCGCAATCAGCAGCAAGAACATTCCACGCCCAACCCGCACTCACCGCCATATAACCTATTCCGCATTCACCGGTTTGATGCAGCTGGGTCACAAAATCCGCACCGTATTGATTGCGCAAATTCACTGCGGTTGTATTAGTGCGCAAACTGGTCAGAACGGCATCCATACTGGAGCCCGCTTGCTCATGTGCAACAGCACCTACCAAACGCAGCTGAATATCGACATTACTGTCTTTGTACATGTTATTAATTTGCGATACCCAATTTTGCATCGCCGTTCCCACTTGCTGATTAAAATAATTAGCGCTGTGTGTGTCATACAACACCAACAAATCAACAGTGACTGCAGATGAATAATTCATTCCCACAAGCGGCAATCCAACCATCATCATCAATTTTTTTAAAAAATTCTTTTTCATAAAAGTTACCTGTAAATGTAAATCGCCTGTTGCATGAAGCACAGAATAAAATTAATTACACACTGAGCCTGTAACCGCCGGAAGCTCCGCTGTGCCCGAGTGAGTTCCCTGAAATCCAAACTCCACCGTCTGGCCAGGTTGAATTGTCGAATTCCAGCCCATTGCTGTTGCCGAATAAGGATTGCTGCCACTGACCGTTGCATTCCAGGTACCGGAGAGTCGCGTGTTACCGCTGTACGCCCAACTCACTGTCCAACCATTAATGGCACTGCTGCCGCTATTGGTGATACGAATCGCGCCGGTAAAACCTGATCCCCAGTTATTAACAACAACATAATTGCATTTGCCTGTGGATGCCGTGGAGCTGCGTGAAGATGAACTGGAACTGCGTGAAGAACTGGAAACCGAACTTGAACGGCTTGATGAAGCAATCGATGAAGATCGACTTGAGCTTGAAGATGATGTTGCAACTGCAGACCTGAAAGCGGCAATTTCATTTTTGACATTATTTAACGCCAGAGCTGCATTAGCCTGAGTCGGCTGGCCCGCTGGAACACCACAAGGCACCCCAAGACAACTGATATCAGGATTTGAAAACTTGGCAATTCTGCCACTTGCCTTGTTGGTATAAAGCCAGGCGTAGGTCATGATTGTGCCAAACAAGTTATCGACACCATGCCCCAATCCATAAGCATAACGGGCACCGGCTGTATCACCTTGTTTGCGGGAATGATTTAAACCCATGTTGTGCCCCAGCTCATGCGCCATCACCATAGGGCCGCAATCCGGAGCGAGGACATTCCACGCCCAGGCAGCACTCACCGCCATATAACCTATTCCGCACTGGCCCGTTTGGTGTAATTGAGTCACAAAATCCGCACCGTATTGATTGCGCAAATTCACTGCGGCCGTATTGGTACGCAAACTGGTCAGAACCGCATCCATGCTGGAACCCGCTTGCTCATGCGCGGCAGTTCCCACCAAACGCAGCTGAATATCGACATTACTGTCTTTGTACATATTATTAATTTGCGATACCCAATTTTGCATCGCTGTTCCCACTTGCTGATTAAAATAATTCGCACTGTGTGTGTCATAGAGCACCAACAAATCAACAGTGACTGCAGATGAATAATTCATTCCCACCAGTGGCAACCCAACCAACATCATTAATTTTTTAAAAAAATTCTTTTTCATAATCATTACCTGTGAGAATTATTCATCTGTTGGCAATAAAACATCCGTTTTGTGAGGATCTTGCTTGAACAGGGTTTCACTGGTTGCAACCCAGCCATGCGTGTCATTCGCCTGCATTACTACATGTCCCTGAGGAGTATCGATACCAGCCAGACTCAAACCCGGCCCCTGAGTAATTGTTGCGCGCATAAACTCATCCGTACCCACAACATGCCCATGCAAAGTAAATCCGCCATCAGGCAAAGCTTCGCGAGAATCTATTTTGATTTCCAAACGCATACCCAATTTTTCAAGCGGCATTTCAATAGTATCTCCGGGCAGTAACACCTGGAAACGATCAGGATTTATCTGAATAAAGTCACGGCCATCGTTACGTTGATCCGCAGTTAGCGGCAAACTTTCAGGAACCTCCGGCGAACCTTCCCATGCATTGGGCTGAGCCAAAAGATCCAGCACTTCATCTTCTGAAAATTCACGATAGGGATAGAGTTGATTTAATTCTGTAATGCGTTGTTCAAGACTGGTTAACTGTTCATTATCCGAAACCGTTTTATAACGCTCTTCCAATTTTTGTTTTTGCGTAGAAATATTTGCAGTGCTTGATTGAGTCTCAAAGGGGATTGCAGGTCGGGCGATTGTCCCGCTGGATGCAACAGGCTCCACCGATAATTCCTGCACAGATTTATCCGCTGTTGACAAATAAACCACCACTAACACACCGACTGCAGCAGATATCAAAAAAACTTTTTTCATTATTGCTCTCAATTTTTTTCAATGGCACGGGATTCTAGGGATTAGGCAAAAGAAAAGAACAACGAATGTCACATTTTTTTCGCGTGTTTGAATAAAATAATATAAATGCCAAACGGCACAAGCTGCTATTGAAGACTGGTTCGCGAAATCAATTTTTGTTTATTCAAAATCACAATGACGAAAGACTTTTCACGGACGCCAAGTGAATAGTCTATTTTTTGCGGTAGTGATTAGCCCGGTTCTGCATCAGCCCAAAACCTGATCCATCTCCCATTTTTGATAATTATGGCGCCTCATGATTGTAATCGTTTACATTTATAAGCATAATGCCACCCGCTACGGGCTGTAATCTCGGTAAATAACCCGAAATATCGGTTACATTTATTGGGGCTCAGCTAAAGCCGCTGTTGTGTTTTGCCCCGGTAAAAACCGGGGCTTTTTATTTGCGGGAATCCCACAGCTCACGCAGAATACCCGCCTCAAACAAATATCAGGAATAGGTATGACCTCGAATTTGCGTAACGCGGCCTCACGACTGCAAAACTGGATCAAAGATGCTGCCCTCCCCCTTTGGGCCACAAAGGGAATTAACCCCGAAAATCAGGCGAATTACGAGCGCCTGCTGGCAAATGGCGAGATAGATTTTGCGGCCAGTACACGAGTAAGAGTTCAGTCCCGCCAAACATTTTTCTATGCGGCAGCTTATGAACGCGGCTGGTTATCTGAAGGCAAAACCATTGCACTGAACTTGATGCAATTTATTCTCACCCATGCCAAACACCCACATGCACAAGCGGGTTTTAGCCACTTGTTTAATCCCGACTGGGAAATTGTTGATCACAAACAAGATCTTTACGATCACGCATTTCATTTACTAGCTCTGGGATGGAGCTATCGCATTTCAAAAGACAATCATTATTTGCTCGAAGCAAAAAAAATAATTGCCCATCTCGATCAACAATTTGGCAAAGCCAATGGCGGTTGGACCGAAGGGGATTACGCTTACACTTGTCGCAGACAAAATCCCCACATGCATTTATTTGAAGCATTTATGGCATTGTATGAAGCCAGTGGTGATCATGCGTTTTTGGCACGTGCATCGGAAATGTTTGGTTTATTCCAGGCACATTTTTTTGATGAAAAACAACAAGTCCTGTTTGAATTTTTTGATGAAGACTGGAATTTACTTGCAGGTAAAAAAGGGCAGCAAGTTGAGCCCGGACACATGATGGAATGGGTGTGGTTAGTAGATTGGTACAGTCGTTTAACAGGGCGCCCTGTAAAAGTTTATGCTGATGCACTCTACAACAACGGCCTTGCCAAAGGTCTTGCCAAATCCGGCCTGCTTTACGATGCAATTACACCTAACGGCGACATTATTGACGGCAACAAACGTTGTTGGGGAATCACTGAATTAATCAAAGCCAGCCTGGTACAAATCCGCTATGGTCATCCACAAGCAGAAGCCATTGCCTGCAAAGCGATAGATGATTTATTCAAATATTATTTGTGCGCATCCACACCCGGCTCTTACGTTGACCAACGCGGACTCAATGATGAAATAGTGGTAGACACAGCACCGGCAAGCAGCTTGTATCACATCATAGTCGCGGCAATGGAATTGGAAGATCATTTTACCAAGCATGTAAAAACCCAATAGTTGCTATTCGAAAAATTTTATGAACAACTCAAAAAATCATGTGACTATTGGCATTTGTGATCCGAAAAGCCCTTCAAATATTGGAGCTGTCATGCGCGCAGCGGGCTGCTATGGTGTTGATCAGGTGCTTTATACTGGCGAACGTTTTGATCGCGCAGCTAAATTTCAAACCGACACAAAAAATTCTATTCAACACATACCTTTAACTGGCGTTCAGTCTTTTCTCGATTATAAAAATAATCATATCAAGATGATCTGTGTAGAGTTGGCAGAGGGCGCACAACCACTTCCCGATTTTGATCATCCTCAAGAGGCACTTTATATATTTGGCCCGGAAGATGGCTCAATTGATCAAACGTTAATTGATCAAGCAGATGCGGTTGTCTATATACCAACCAACACCTGCATGAATCTGGCCGCAACAGTGAATGTTGTGCTTTATGACCGCATGGCCAAAATGAAACACGATATAGACCACCTTGCACAAATTAAAAAAAGCAGGGATGTTAATAATCGACTGGTGGTCAATCAGAATCGTTTTTGATTTGAAAAATAATTAAAAGAAATCCACATCACTAGAAAAAATTTCATTAGTTCCCAGCTCATTTTGATTACTTTCTTCCGATGCAATCAAACGTGCTTTTTGGGCTATATTTTTTTGGTGGGATTTAATTTTTTCGATTGATTGATAAACCGCTTCAAAAGGTTTTGCATATTCAGGATGAGATCTTTCAAGTGACAACAATGCGGTGGAAAACTGGAACTTCAAATTTTCTGTTGTCATTTGTGTTGCTTCAATTTCAGCAAAAAGAGATTGCTGTTCATTCAACGTTCTCACTTTGCCATCAGTGGCACCCAGCAACCAGGGAACCGTATCCTTTATTCGACCATAACGTTCGGGCTGATTCAGCGGCATGTTTTTAATCAACATGGACACCAATTTAAAATTGCAAAATGTGCGATATCCATAATCACAAAAACGCCCTTGTTTATGCGACGCTAAAAACATTTCTTTTTCCAGCGGTGAAATATCCTGCG
>CAMLRJ010000143.1 GCA_946482345.1 uncultured Cellvibrio sp. | reverse complement strand
GTTCGTCTGCAAGGTAACAACGCTGAACTGGGCGCTAAAGTCCTGACTGAAAGCGGCATGAACATTATTGCTGATACCGATTTGACTGGCGCAGCCAAGAAAGTCGTTGCTGCTGCAGCTAACGCCTAGGAGTGAATGATGAGCGTATTAATTAACAAAAACACCAAAGTGATTTGCCAGGGTTTCACTGGTTCACAAGGTACTTTCCACTCCGAACAAGCAATCGCTTACGGAACCAAAATGGTTGGCGGTGTAACGCCAGGAAAAGGCGGTCAAACTCATTTAGGTTTGCCTGTATTCAACACTGTAAAAGAAGCCGTTGAAGCAACCGGTGCAGACGCATCAGTGATTTATGTTCCAGCAGCTTTCTGTAAAGACTCAATCCTTGAAGCTGCTTTTGGTGGAATCAAGTTGATTGTGTGTATCACCGAAGGTATTCCTACACTCGACATGCTCGACGCAAAAGTGAAGTGTGATGAGTTGGGCGTACGTTTGATTGGCCCTAACTGCCCAGGTGTTATCACTCCCGGCGAATGTAAAATCGGCATCATGCCAGGTCACATTCACAAGCCAGGTAAAGTGGGTATCGTTTCCCGTTCCGGTACTTTAACTTACGAGGCAGTTAAACAAACTACTGATTACGGTTTCGGTCAATCGACATGTGTTGGTATCGGTGGTGACCCAATCCCCGGTTCAAACTTCATCGACATTTTGAAACTGTTCCAGGCCGACCCGCAAACTGAAGCCATCGTTATGATCGGTGAAATTGGTGGTTCTGCGGAAGAAGAAGCGGCAGCATTTATCAAAGCTAACGTGACCAAACCTGTTGTGTCTTACATCGCCGGTGTAACTGCACCTGCTGGTAAGCGCATGGGCCACGCCGGTGCGATTATTTCTGGCGGTAAAGGTACTGCGGACGAGAAATTCGCAGCATTGGAAGATGCCGGTGTTAAAACTGTAAAAAGTTTGGCTGACATTGGTAAGGCATTGAAAGAAATTACCGGCTGGTAATTCTTGTTTGTCCGTCCTGAAATAAGTTGACGGTTTTTGTTTAAGCCAGCTCTCGCAAAAGAGCTGGCTTTTTCATGCGCGTCGTTCAGGGTTTTTATCCTGAAAAATAATCACTGACACACTAAAATTTCTGTTTCAAAATTCAAAATACCATTAACGTGTTCTGCCAATTTATTGAGCGTTAGCCGCTAATGTATTTTGCGATACCTCCCAACCACCACCCAATACTTTGTAGACTGAAATTAAATTGAGTAAAACTTGCATATCACTCTGTGCCAGTTGTGCACTCACATTGAGTTGTGAGCGTTCGGCATCCAATACTGATAAGAAATCGCCGCTGCCAACTTCAAATTTCTTGCGTGCAAAAAATGCGGCTTGATTGCTGGCTGCCAATGCACGTTGCAATCCGGTACGGCGTTCTTCTTCGTGTGAGAAATTTTGCAAAGCATTGTCGGTTTCTTCCAGAGCAACCAGCACGCGCTGTTCGAACTCGGCGATGCGTTGATGCGTGCGTGCATCGGCGGCATCAATTTGTGCATTAACTCGTCCGAGATTGAACGCTGCCCAATGAATTCGTGGCGTAAACGAAAAAGTTTCAGTTTCCTGATTACCCAAACGATTCCAATCAGTTGACAAATAACCCAAGCCACCGGTGAAATTAATATTGGGATACAAATCGGCGACACGAATATTGTATTCAGCAACAGAGCCTGCCAAGGCTTGTTCTGCGCGACGAATATCGGGACGACGCTTCAATAAATCTGCCGGGTTACCCACCGCAAATGACGCCGGAATTTCTGGCAAAGATTTTACTTTTGCCAGCGAAGTTTTTAACTCTTCCGTTGGTTTTCCGGTTAACACGCCAATGCGATTAAGTGCAGTATTAATTTGCGCTTGTAGCACAGGAATACTGGCACGAGTTAATTCGAGTTGCGCTTCTGCGCGTGCAACATCCAGCTGATCACCGCGACCGACTTCTTCAAAACGTTTGGTTAATTGCAAAGATTCCAATTGGTTCTTCGCATTACGTTCGGCGACATCCAATAAATATTGATTGCCGCGCAAACTGATATAGGCACTGGCAACTTCTGCCACCACACTAATTTGTGCCGCTTGTAAATCCGTTGCACGTGCGGCGACTTGCGCTTTGGATAATTTCACACCGTTTCTTACGCGGCCAAAAATATCCAATTCCCAGCTTGCATCAAAACCGGTTTGAAAGGTTTCAGTAATGGGTGCGCTTGCATCACCACTGATATCAACACTTTGTCGTTGGCGTGTGCTGCTTAGATTGGCTTCAACTGTCGGGTAACGATCCAATTTACTGTTGCGTAAATAGGCTCGCGATTCTTCCAATGAAGCCTGCGCAATCCGAATACTGTGATTCTGTTGTAACGAATCATTAATCAATTGATTCAATTCTGCGTCTTGCAATTGCGCCCACCAATCAGCAATAGGTTTCTCGGCGCTAATGCCCTGCGGCAAATTAAATGCCGCAGGTGTTGAAGATAATTGTGCAAGTTGTTGAGCATTTTCGACCGATTTAAATCCACTGCAAGCACTGATCATTAGAGGTAACAGCGCAACAGCAAAAGTGTTGATTAAGGTTTTTTGATTCATGCTTTCACCTCATGACTCAGTGCTGGTTGGTTAGCGTTTTCAGTGAATTCCTGTGGCTGGTATTTGCGATTGCCTTCCAATTTACGCAACAACACATAAAACATGGGTGTAAAGAACAAACCAAAGAAAGTCACACCTAACATGCCTGAGAAAACCGCAATGCCCATTACGCTGCGCATTTCGGCACCCGCACCGGTTGAGAACACCATGGGCAATACACCCATAATAAATGCGAAAGATGTCATTAAAATCGGACGCAAACGCATACGGCTGGCGGTTATGGCGGCTTGATAAGTTTGCATGCCGCGTATTTCCAATTCGCGCGCAAACTCCACAATCAGAATTGCGTTTTTACTGGCGAGACCGGCGAGCACAAATAAACTGATTTGCGTGAAAATATTGTTGTCACCATTAGTTATCCACACACCAAAGAGTGCAGATAAAATCGACAATGGAACAATAGTCACCACTACCAAAGGCAAAGCCAAACTTTCGTATTGGGCTGCAAGAACTAAAAAGACCAACAACAAACAGAGCGGCAAAATATAAATGGCAGTGTTACCAGCTAGTACTTCCTGATAAGTTAAATCTGTCCACTCATACACAATTCCACTGGGTAATACTTCATCCAGAATTTCAACTATGGCATCTTGCGCCTGACCACTGGAATAACCGGGTGCGGCGTTACCATTAATATCGGCAGCCAAATAGCCGTTGTAGTGAGCGGTACTTTCAGGGCCGTAACTTTCTTTCATGGTTAAGACTGCACCCAGTGGCACCATATCGCCTTGCGCGTTGCGCACTTTTAAATTGAGTGCATCGTCCGGTGTGTTGCGATAAGGCGCATCGGCTTGTGCAATCACTTGATAGGTGCGACCAAATTGATTGAAATCGTTGACATACAGCGAGCCCAAATACACTTGCATAGTGTCAAAAATTTCTTTCACGTTTAAACCAAGTTGTTTGGCTTTGGTGCGATCCACATCGGCATACAATTGCGGCACATTAATTTTGTAATTGGAATAGACGCTGGCCAATTCGGGGCGCTGCATTGCTTTTTGTTGCACTTGTGCGACGACTTCAGCCAATTTTTCGTAACCCAAACCGGCGCGATCTTCAATTTGCAATTTAAATCCACCAGTGGTGCCCAAACCGCGAACGGGTGGTGGTGGAAAAATCGCAATAAAGGCTTCTTCTATACCAGCGAATTTCATTTGCAGTTTTTGTGAAATAGCTGCTGCGGATAAATCTTTGCTGCTGCGTTGATCAAAATCTTTCAACGGAAAAAACACTATGCCAGCACTGGAGCTATTGGTGAAACCATTAACGCTCAAACCGGGAAATTGCACTGCATTTTCCACACCGGCTTCGGCCAAACCAATTTCGCCCATTTCGCGAATGACTTTTTCAGTGCGCTGCAAAGTGGCGCCATCAGGCAATTGTGCAAAGGCAATCAAATATTGTTTATCCTGCGCAGGCACAAACCCTTTGGGGATGATATTGAAACCCACTACTGCAACGCCTAATAAAATTGCATACACACCAACGGCTGCCATTTTGCGCCCGAGAATTTTTCCAACTTTGGTTGAATAATTTCCGGATGCACGCGCAAAGCTGCGATTAAACCAGGCAAAGAAACCACCGAAAATTTTATCCATGCCGCGAGTTAATCGGTCTTTAGGTTCGTTATGGCCTTTCAACAAGAGCGCCGCTAATGCCGGGCTGAGTGTTAAAGAATTGATAGCAGAAATCACAGTGGAGATCGCAATAGTCAATGCAAATTGTTTGTAGAACTGGCCAGTCAATCCGCTTACAAATGCGATAGGCACAAACACGGCAATCAGCGTTAATGAAATCGCGATAATCGGCCCGCTCACTTCTTGCATGGCTTTGTAAGTGGCGGCAATCGGTGTTAAACCTTCTTCGATATTTCGTTCAACGTTTTCGACTACCACGATTGCGTCGTCCACCACGATTCCTATCGCCAATACCAAACCAAATAACGAGAGTGTATTGATGGAGAATCCAAACGCCCACATCAAGGCAAATGTACCTATAATCGAAACCGGAACGGCTAGTAAAGGAATAATGGATGCGCGCCAGGTTTGCAAAAACAGAATTACCACTACAACCACTAAGGCAAGTGCTTCAAGCAAAGTTTTAATAACTGCTTTGATCGAACTTTTGACGAAAATAGTTGGGTCATAAACTACGTGATAATCCACACCTTGTGGAAAACGTTTTTTCAACTCCGCCATAGTCGAGCGAACATTGTCAGAAATTTGAATCGCGTTAGCACCGGGAGCCTGGAAAATCGGAATGGCAACAGCAGGTTGACTATCCAACATGGAATTTAATGCAAATTCCGACGCGCCCATTTCAATGCGAGCGACATCTTTCAAACGAGTGATTTCGCCGTTGTTACCGGCGCGAATAATAATTTCGCCAAATTCTTCGGGGTTATCCAAACGACCTTTGGCATTAACAGGAAGTTGCACATCAACCAAATCAGTCACAGGCGCACCACCAATAATACCGGCAGCAACCTGCACATTTTGTTCGCGAATTGCATTCACCACTTCATTGGCGGTTAAACTTTTTTCGGCAATTTTTTCCGGGTTTAACCAAATACGCATGGCGTAATCACCCGAGCCAAACAAACGCACCATGCCGACGCCGGGAACTTTCGCCAGCTCATCTTTAATATTCATTAATGCATAATTGCGCAGATAAAGTTCGTCGTAACTTTTATCCGGCGAAATTAAATGCACCACCATGGTTAAATCCGGCGAACTCTTCACAACCGTTACACCGCGTTGACGTGTGACATCAGGCAAACGTGGTAATGCTTGTGAGATTCGGTTTTGCACCATTTGTTGTGCAAGATCAGGATCAGTGCCAATGCGGAAAGTTACGGTTAATGTTAAGCGACCATCAGTCGTGGCTTGCGAAAACATGTACAACATGTTTTCGGTACCGGCGAGCTGTTCTTCCAATGGCGTAGCCACTGTTTCGGCAATCACTTTCGGGTTGGCACCAGGATAAGATGCGTTGACCACTACCGAAGGTGGTGAGACTTCCGGATATTCCGAAATAGGTAATTGAAACATGGCGATAAAACCGCCGATAAAAATCAGTAGTGAAATCACTCCCGCGAATATGGGACGATCCACAAAAAATTTGGATATGTTCATAATGATCTGCCAGTTTTCTTTTTAAGTCCGTTTTAAAAAATGAAATGATATTTAGTGAGCAGCAGCCAATTTATTGGCAACTGGTGAAGGATTCACAAGACTCTTGGGGCGTACGTGGGATAAACCGTTAACAATAATTTTTTCACCGGTTTCAAGACCTGAAAGCACAACGCGCTGACCCTGATAGTGTTCACCCAGAACCACTTCGCGATAATTGGCGGTGTTGGTTTCATCCACAACCAATACAAATTTTTTGCTTTGATTGGTGCCTATCGCACGTTCGGGAATTAACAAACTGTTGGATTTTTCTGCAGAACCCAAACGCAAATTGGCGAACATACCCGCTGTTAATGCGCCATCTTTGTTATCAAAAATTGCGCGAGCGCGAATGGTACCGCTGTTGGTATCCAAACGATTATCAAAGGCATAAATATGGCCTTCATAAGTGGTTGTGGCATCGCCAGCTAAATTTAATTCCACTGGCATGGCTTGCACATTTTGCGTGTTGCGAACCAGCTGCACATAGGTGGCTTCATCCACATTAAATTCAGCGTAGAGTTTATCGTTGGCAACAATTTGTGTGAGCACCGGCGCATTCACACCTGCATCCACTACATTACCTGTGGTGAGTTCGGCGCGACCGATGCGACCGGAAATCGGTGCGCTGATATGCGCATATTCAAGATCCAATTTCGCCTGACTTAATGCTGCTTCAGCTTGGTTGACATCCGCCTGGGCAACTTGATTTGCGCTTAATGCTGAATCGTAAACACTTTGCGATACCAGTTTGGCGCCAATCAGTTGTTCAGCGCGGGCCAGTTCGTCTTGCGCCAGTTTTGCGCGCGATTGTGCTGTCGCCAATTGTGCTTGAGCGCGTTGCACCGAGGCTTGATGCGGGCGCGGATCAATCACAAACAAGGGTTGGCCCTTTTTCACTTGCTGGCCTTCAGTAAACAGCACTTTCTGGATGGTGCCACTGACCAGCGGTTTGATAGCGGCACTTTCAACCGGCGCAAGGCGACCGGAGAATTGACTCCAGCTGCGAATGGATTTGGTTTCTACCACCAGCAGATCAACACTGGGTGCAGGTGGTACGGCATCTGGCGAAGCAGCATCAACATTGATGGTGAAATAAAAACTGATAATACCTGTCAGTATGGCAGCAGCAGTGAGAGACAAGGCAGGGTGTTTAGTGAAAAGTGTGCGCATCATAGGCTCCTGTTGCGGCTTGTATTGCAATGAGTTGGCTACCCAAATTCTCCTGATTGCTTGGTTCGGGTTTTATAAAAATATACATACCGGTTGGTATGTTGGTCAAGAAAAATTTGTTCGGCAATATTTTATCTGCGGATTTTTGCCTGGTTACTTTGTGAAAAATATTGAAAAATCAGATGATTAGCGGTTTTCAGCAGTAATAACTGTGGTGTGCAACTAGCAAGTGATGATGGTATCTGCGATTGAAAAACATACCATCCGGTATCATAATGACTACATTACCCAACCAAGATACAGCTTATGAACGCTACAGATACTCGTACATTGCTTTTGGAAACGGCCCTGGATTTGATCTGGAGTAGCAACTATAGCGATGTCGGCGTCAATGAAATTTGCAAGCAGGCCGGTGTGACCAAGGGCAGTTTTTATCACCACTTCGAATCCAAGGCTGAACTGTTTTGCGAGGCTACCAATCATTACTGGGAAAAAATTCGTCAGGATCTGGATTGCATTTTGTCGCCCATCAATTCTCCACTTGAGCAGTTGGAAAACTGGTTGATTTATATCTACGTCAACAAAGTCGGTGAGGACTGCGACAATATCCCCGGCTGCGCATTTTTTAATGCGGGGATGCAGGCGGGTTGCAATGAACCGCGCGTGAGTGAAACCTTGCGTTTGATGACAGAGCGTGGGGCCAAATATATTCAGGCTTTGGTGACCAATTTGCACAACGGTAATTTTCTCGATGATTTAAAAGATGTTGAGCAAACGGCTCGGCTGATGCAGCAAT
>CAMLRJ010000142.1 GCA_946482345.1 uncultured Cellvibrio sp. | reverse complement strand
CAGCACTATCAGAACGTTTACTTAGAGCCCAATCCAAAACCGTATTGGAATTCGTAGTCGATAATTGATTTTTAGAATTGGAAGAATCTGTTGTATTACCATAAGTTTCGATCATCCCATCTTTATATTCGACAGTGAAATAATCCGGATGACCTGAGGAACCACCGACTGCAGTCACTCGCGCAAATGAATCAATTTCTGTTTTATATGTACTGCCAGCCACACCATAGGTACCAGAAATTAATAACAATCGCTCTCCGTTCAAACAAAAACGATCTTCATTTGTCCATGTAATAGGTTTTGCAACTCCATCCACACCTTCTGTTTGCCGACAACGACTAATTGCACCTGAAGCACTTAAAGACCAACCAAGTCCCAGTAATCCATTTCCACCACCGCTGGAATAATTCAAACTCACATTCGGTACCAAACCTGCACTACCCGGTGCCGTTATCACCGGAATTTTATACGTGGCTTGCCCACTACTGGTTACATCAAATGAACCCTCCAATGTTCTGGTTTTATCAAGCGAAGATGGCGTCATTTCAAAATAAGAATTCATCACGCCATTAGAATCAGCAAGATATGCCCATTGTTCATTAGTGTTTGTTAACTCAATATCATTTAAACCATCACCATTAATATCCTTGATTTGCAACTGCACATTTCGATCACTAATACCGTTATAACTAGTTGTCGAATAAGTTTTGAGAACCGTTGGCAAATCCACATTTGAAAAACTGCTTAACAACAAAGCGGGTGTTGACGCATCTGCACCTCGCAGAAAAAGAGTCGTTTTTCCTGAAGCTGAATTTACAACATACAAATCCGTATTTAATACAGCCAGCTTTAAAGTTCCATTCCCTACTTTCAATGCCAAATCAGCATCACCCATGGTGAAACTCTGCGGCGCTTGATATTCGCCCGCATTGTTATACACCACAAAATTCTTAGTCCCTTTCAACACCAAAGGCGTTGCTATCTCGCCGTGTAAAATCAGCGTCCAGGGTTTTTGTGCGAAATAATAATCACCATCACCATCACCATCCACATCACCGAGGTAGATGTTGTAGTTATCGGTTTTGATTTCCAGCGCAAATGATATCTGCGCGAAGAAAAAAGAAACAATAACCAATGTTATTTTTTTGAATAAATTTAACATGACTACTCCGGTTATGAGTCGATGGTGATATTTAAATATTACTGATTAAAACCAATTACTTTATTATGCCAACGGAAACTAAACTGCAACGTCCGCCAAAAGCCGTCAAAGATGGATCATCCGTAATTCCTAAAACAACTGGTCTGTTGGCAAGTTGCGCAGCCAACAACATTGAATACATTTCTTTAAAATGAGTCACCGAACTTTTGGTCGCAATATAATTTGAATCGCATGACAGTGATGGCGAGCTAAATCCATTGGTTACTTTAATTTCCATGTTACCGGCTTGATGCCCAAAAGCTGTGGGGCCGATTATTGCGACGCTATCAAGTGATACACCAAGCTGAACCGTACCCGCAGAAGCATTAAATGCCAAACAGGAACATAAAACGAACAATGATTTTTTGAATTTCATGATTGATCCTTAATTAATTGAAATAGCGGATATATCTTCAGCATCGCCATGGATTGTGCAGGTATTTTTACCCATCACGCTAACGGTTTGCCCCGCTGCCTTTGCAGCCGAAATAGTAGAAAGAATATTTTTTCCTTGCTGTGTTGATGTCGATACCACATATCGACCAGTTACAGCACATGCGGCAAGACTTGGTTGAGTGGATTCCAAACTAAACAACACAAAATCATTGTAATAATGCACCCAGATAGTATGTATTTTACCTGTAGTGCTTCCGGCAAATACTGACGGCGAAAAAACCAGCAAAATTGCACACAACGTCTGTAAAAATTTCATTTAAAACTCCTGATGATTTCTCAATTTCTAAAATTCAACAATTCAATCCACAACAAAGACATATAACTTGAAAAACGCCGCTATTATGGAATTTGATTATTGGAAAAACGCAAAACTAAAATTAATTTAGGAGGGATATAAGAATGCAGAAAAATGCTACGGAATTTCATCCTGATACCCTTTAATAAAATCAATTCTGAATACCTTTTACCCTAAACTGGCGGAATTCGCTCAACCGGATCACATGCTAAAACCCTTTGGTCAAAAATTCAACTGACGTTTTTAGAACAAATTTAACTACAAAAACGGCAGCCGAAGCTGCCGTTAATTCACTCATTTCAATCAAGCGATTTTATCGCCCACCCTTAAAACTTTCAGGGTGTTGGTGCCACCTAATTCAGTCGTGTCACCATTTGAAATAATGACACGGTCGCCATCAGCAACTACGCCTTTTTGTTTTAACAAATCAATTGCGCGTAATTGGTCTGCTGTGCTGGGTACACTGACAGTATCAAATGCAACGGGATGAACGCCGCGATAAAGTGCAACTTTGCGTTGTGTTGATACGTGACGGGACAATGCAAAAATTGGCAATTGTGAACCGACGCGTGACATCAAACGTGGTGTGCTGCCAGATTCAGTGAACGCAATAATTGCTTTCACTCCTGACAAATGGTTTGCGGTAAACATGGCAGCCAGTGCGATTGATTCATCGATTGAATTAAAGGCTTCGTCCATACGATATTTATCAAAGCTGGCCGTTGGATGTTTTTCTGCACCCAAAATAATTCGCACCATAGCTTCAACTGTTTCGACTGGATAACTACCTGCAGCAGTTTCTGCTGACAACATCACGGCATCAGTACCATCCAACACAGCGTTGGCTACGTCGAAAACTTCTGCACGCGTTGGCAGTGGACTGTTGATCATTGACTCCATCATTTGTGTTGCCGTGATCACCACTTTATTCAACGCACGTGAACGTTCGATGATACGTTTTTGTACGCCGATTAATGCAGCATCGCCAATCTCAACACCCAAATCACCACGAGCAACCATGACGGCATCACTTGCGCGAATAATATCGTCAAGCGTTTCATTATCAGCAACGGCTTCTGCACGTTCCACTTTGGAAACCAAACCGGCACGACCGCCCGCTTCCAACATTAATTTACGTGCGTAATTCATATCGTCTGCAGAACGCGGAAAAGAAACAGCCAAATAATCCACATCAATTTCTGCTGCAGTTTTGATGTCGGCCATATCTTTTTCGGTTAACGCAGGCGCTGTTAATCCGCCACCCTGACGGTTGATGCCTTTGTTGTTGGACAAAGGGCCGCCCACTTTTACTGTGGTAAAAATACGCGTGCCTTCTACTTTATCCACTTGCAAAACGACACGACCATCGTCGAGCAACAAAATGTCGCCGGTTTTACAATCGTTGGGCAATTCTTTGTAATCTATGCCTACTTCATCTTGTGTGCCCACATCGCGTGGCAAAGATGCATCCAATGCAAACTTGTCACCGATTTTCAGTTGGATTTTTCCATCTTTAAAACGGGCAACGCGAATTTTCGGGCCTTGCAGATCACCCAAAACTGCAACATAAAGATTATGTTTTGCCGCAATTTTTCTGACTGTTTCAGCGCGTTGTTTGTGATCTTCCGGTGATCCGTGAGAAAAATTCAAACGGACGACATTTACGCCCGCGAGAATTAAACGTTCCAACACTTCCGGTGATTCAGAAGCCGGGCCTAAAGTGCTGACGATTTTGGTACGTCTTAACATGGTGAGCTCTCTTATTATTTTGCGTTCATCAATGCGATGGTGTTGTCCAACATACGATTGGAGAAACCCCACTCGTTGTCGTACCAGCTCAATACTTTGACCCACTTGCCATAAACTTTGGTTTGCAAAGAATCGTAGTTGGATGAGTGTGGGTTGTGATTGAAATCAACAGACACCAAAGGCTCATCACAGTAAGCCAATACGCCAGGCATTGCTTTTTCTGATGCTTCTTTCATCGCTGCGTTGATAGCTTCAACGGTTACATCTTTTTCAACCAACACGTTCAAATCAACCAGGGAAACGTTGATTGTTGGAACGCGAATTGAAATACCATCCAACTTGCCTTTCAATTCCGGCAATACCAAACCTACTGCTTTTGCAGCACCGGTGGTAGTTGGAATCATGGATTGGGTTGCAGAACGTGCGCGGTAAATATCTTTGTGGAATACGTCAGCCAACACTTGATCGTTTGTGTAAGCGTGAATAGTTGTCATAGAACCTTGAACGATTCCGAATTTATCGTTCAACACTTTGGCAATAGGTGCCAAACAGTTGGTGGTGCATGATGCGTTGGAAATAACAGTATCCGTTGCTTTCAATACACTGTGGTTAACGCCGTAAACAACCGTTGCATCCACTTCAGTACCAGGAGCAGAAATAATCACTTTTTTTGCACCTGCAGTAATGTGTGCAGAGGCTTTTTCTTTAGTGGTAAAAATACCGGTACATTCATAAACAACGTCAACACCCAATTCAGCCCAAGGCAATTTGGATGGATCACGCTCGGAGCTGATACGAATGACATCACCGTTCACAATCATGTTGTTGCCTTCAACTTTTACTGTGCCATTAAATGCACCGTGAGTTGAATCATACTTGGTTAAATGTGCATTCAAGTTGGCATCGCCCAAATCATTAATACCCACGATTTGAATTTGATTGCGTTTGCCTGATTCATACAATGCACGCAGAGTGTTGCGACCAATACGACCATAACCGTTAATTGCTACTTTAATCATTACTTTTTTCCTCAATTTTCTAAAAGGGGTCAGAGCCCTTTAAATGCGATCATGTTCAATTACTAATTACTTAGTAGTAGTTAAAGGGCTCTGACCCCTTTTAGAAAATTACGGGCGCGGCAAACTCGCTGCCTCTTTCGCCAAACGTTCAATTTCATCCCAACGGCCCGCTTTCATTAATTCTTTTGGAGCCATCCAGGTACCGCCTACACACTTCACGTTTGGTAATGCCAAATAAGAAGGTGCTTTTGCCAAATCAATACCACCCGTTGGGCAGAAAGTAATTTGTGGTAAAGGTCCACCAATCGACTTCAGCATAGGCACACCGCCTGCTGCTTCTGCCGGGAAAAATTTTTGATGAGTAAAACCTTCTGCCAATAAATGCATGGCTTCTGTTGGTGTGGCGACACCGGCCAATAAGGGAACAGAACTGTAAACTGCTTTTGCAGCGTCAATTAATGCGGGAGTAGTTCCTGGGCTAACCAAAAAACGCGAACCGGCTTTGATGGCTGCGTCCAAATCTTTTGGCGTAATCACTGTGCCTGCACCTATGACTGCATCATCAGGCAATGCTTCAACCATTGCAGTGATGGCATCCAACGCACAAGGTGTGCGCAGGGTAATTTCCAATACTTTTAATCCGCCGTTGTACAAGGCTTTTGCCAAAGGCACTGCGTCTTCAATACGCTCGACAACCATCACCGGTACAACGGGTGCGATTTTCACAATTTGATCGATTGTTAATGTCACTCGGATTTTCCTCTGTAATTAATTTCAAATTTTACAAAAAACTATTTCATGTTGGGGTTCGCTTCGCTTACCACCAACCTACATTTATACCTATTAAATCAAGGTGCCCAATATACCAACACGGGGACTTGTTCTTGTTGCAGCACTGCACGAATCGGCATGGCTTGTGCGTCTGTTCCCGCTTGTGCTGCGCGCAGCACAGATAATTTTTCTTCGCCTGTAATTAATAACACCAACAATTTGGATTTTAATAATCCCGCCAAGGTTAAGGTCATACGCTCGGTAATATTGCCAGTGACTTCACTTTGAATTGCTGTGATAGCTGCGCACAAATGATTGGATTCGGGATTTAATGCTTCCGCCAAACCGGGTGCATGGGGAAACAATGATGCTGTGTGACCATCTGATCCCATTCCCAAAATAGTGACATCAAATGGTTGTGCGAGTTGCTGATACACAGCTTCGCAATCTTCCAAACCAATTGCCGCTGTCACAGCTTCGTTTTTCATACCGACCAAATGCGCTGCAGCAGCTTTGTTTTGAATCAGATGTTTAACGATAAAGGCTTCATTACTTTTGTCGTGCTCAAAATCAACCCAACGTTCGTCAACCAGCGCAACATAAATAGAATCCCAGGGCAAATCCGATTGGCTCAGCGCTTTGTAAAGAGGTTCCGGTGTACTGCCACCGGAAACCATCAATGTCGCTTCACCGGTTTCATCAACGGCAGAACGTAATGCATGCTCACATTCTGTTTGCAGAGCCGCAATCATTGCAGCTCTGTTTTCAAATAAACGCTCGATCACCATTCCTGTTCGGCTCCCGACAGCACTTCATCAATCGAGAACCAACGGCGTCTATCACTGGCCATTAATTGTTGTGCCGCTTGTGGCCCCCAACTGCCCGCAACATAACCATTGGGTTTGTTTTCAGGACGTTGCCAGGCTTCAATAATAGGATCAATCCAGGCCCATGCTGCATCCACTTCTGCGCGATGAATAAATAAACTGGCATCGCCTGCTGCTGCATCCAGCATCAAACGCTTGTAAGCATCTGAATAAAAATCTTTATAAGTGTCAGCAAAATTTAAATTGAGTGACAATGGACGCAAATGGGTTTCGTGTTTTTCCAGATCTTTGGACACCATAATAATTTTGATGCTTTCTTCCGGTTGCAAACGAATCACCAAACGATTGGGTGTTGCGTAACCCGCTGATTCCGGATACACCTTGTGTGCGTCTTTGTACTGAATAACGATTTCGGCAAATCGTTGTTTCATGCGCTTGCCTGTACGCAAATAAAAAGGCACGTTGGCCCAGCGTGCAGTATCGACATAAGCGCGAATGGCGACATAAGTTTCGGTGTCGCTGTGTTTACCCAGCTCATCAAGATAACCGGGAACATCCTGATTATTGACGTTGCCCGCAACATATTGCCCGCGCACTGTATTGTATTTGACAGTGTTGCCCGTTAATGGGCGCAAACTTTCCAACACTTTGATTTTTTCTGCACGAATGCGATCAGCCGTCATTTTGTTAGGTGACTCCATTGCCACCAAACACAACAATTGCAGAATGTGGTTCTGAACCATGTCACGCAGTGCGCCGGCACCATCATAAAAACTGGCACGACCTTCAAGGCCAACCGTTTCTGAAATGGTAATTTGCACGTGATCAATAGATTTGGCATCCCACAAATGTTCAAACATGCCATTCGCAAAACGCAGCGCCAATAAATTTTGTACGGTTTCTTTACCCAGATAATGGTCGATGCGGAAGATCGCATCTTCGCGGAAATATTCAGCAATTTGACTGTTAATTTCTTCTGCTGTTTTAGCGTCATAACCCAAAGGTTTTTCAACTACCACGCGCGCGGTGTCAGTAATCAGACCTGACTCATGCAGATGCTTGCAACACACACTGAAAACTGAAGGAGGAGTGGAAAGATAAAACACTCTGTTTCTGTTTTTGCCATCATTCATGAATTCGGCGAGCGCAGCCCAGTGTTCATCTTTTGTGGCTATATCAACAAACACCGGAAAAATTTGTTTGGAAAAATTTTCCCAATCGGCAGCAACAAATTCATCTGAATTTAAATATTTTTCGGCAGCAGCACGGACTTTGTCCTTGTACTCATTCACCATTTGTGTGTTGCGACAGGTCGGAATAATACGCGCCGCTTTGGGCAATGAGCCTTCGCGGTGCGCACGGTATAAACCGGGAATTAATTTGCGCAGGGCCAAATCACCTGCACCACCAAAGATGACAAAATCAAACGCTTCGAGCATGAGTATTTATCCCATTCGAGGCCGACAATTGATGCGTCAGCCAACCACTAACGAAAACAAAAACCCCGAAGACA
>CAMLRJ010000141.1 GCA_946482345.1 uncultured Cellvibrio sp. | reverse complement strand
CTTTCATCAAACGATGCCTGGGTCACAATAGATGGGGCGGTATCCAATGATATTTTTCATGCTGATCATGCACCTATGCGATTCGATGATTTGTTAATTACGGCACCTGATGGCAAAAGTGCGCAAGCAACCAATCTTAATACGGGGAAATTTCGCAGCAGTTTCGATTTACAATTGCCGCAAAAAGGCACTTACAAAGTTGCTATTGCATCCAGTGGTTTGATGGCAACTTGGGAAACTGCAGAAGGTGAACGCCGTATGTGGCCACCGCGTGGTCAAAAAGCAGATCCGAAAGATTTTGCAACGCAGGTTCCAAAAGGTGCAAATAAATTGCAAGTCACCGAATTTTCGCGTCGTATGGAAACTTTTGTGACTTCCGGTACTCCCAGCGATACAGTTTTGCAGCCAACTAAAAAAGGTCTTGAATTAAAACCTGTCACACATCCCAATGATTTATTTGCGGGTGAAACGGCAGAGTTTGTATTCCTGATGAACGGTGAACCAGTGGCCGATGTTAAAGTGACTGTAATCGCTGGTGGAATGCGTTATCGTAATGACCAACAGGCTATTGAAGTGGTTACCGATAAGAAAGGACAATTTCAAATTACCTGGCCAACAGCCGGTATGTATTGGTTAAGCGCGCAATATCGTGATAACAAGGTAGCAAAACCGGCGACTCAACGCTCTGCAAGTTATGTCGCAACGTTTGAGGTGTTGCCGGAATAAACACAAACCCCCTCCTAACCTCCCCCTTCGTAAGGGGGAGGAACTGACTCCTTATTTTTTGCGGAGTGATCGATCCCTCCCCCTTGTGGAGGGGGAGGTTAGGAGGGGGGTGTAATCTTTGTAAAAAATCCAGAGAAAAAAATGAATCTACACATCCATAAAAAAAATCCCCTCTACAAACAACCCAAATGGATATTGATTGCACTGTTTCTTTTTGCGGGATTAATTTTTTTATGGCGAATAGTGTTCGCAAAAGATGAAGATGCACTTGTTTATACGTCTGAAGCGGTAGTGCGTGGTGATATTGAAAATTTGGTGACGGCCACCGGCATTTTACAGCCACAGGATTATGTAGATGTGGGTGCGCAGGTATCCGGTATTTTAAAAAAGTTACACGTTGAAGTCGGTGATGAAGTCAAGGTGGGTGATTTGCTGGCGGAAATTGATGCAACGGTTTACGCGGCCAGAGTCGATGGGACTCGGGCACAATTACAGAATCAACAAGCGCAATTGTTGGATAAACAAGCGCAACTGAAGTTGGCAGAAATTAATTTTCAGCGTCAGCAAAATTTAAAAAATGAAGATGCAACCTCAACTGAAACCCTGCAGGCTGCAGAAGCCAGTTTGCAATCAGCGCAGGCACAATTAAAAGCCTTGCAAGCACAAATCAAACAAACCGATTCTACTTTGCGTGTTGAATCCGCTAATCTGGAATTTGCAAAAATTTATTCGCCAATTGACGGCACTGTGGTTTCGATTACCTCTCGCCAGGGACAAACCTTGAATACCAATCAAATGGCACCGACTATTATGCGTATAGCTGATTTATCGACTATGACGGTGCAAACGCAAGTCTCCGAAGCGGACATCAGCAAATTGCGCAAACAAATGCCGGTGTATTTCACAACTTTGGGCAGTCAGGGGCGGCGTTGGTACAGTCAGTTGGATCGCATTCAGCCCACGCCTGAAGTATTAAATAATGTGGTGCTTTACAACGCATTATTTGATGTGCCCAATGAAAATCGATTATTAATGACGCAGATGAGTACGCAGGTTTTCTTTATTGAATCCCAGGCTAAAAATGTTCTACTGGTACCTATGTCGGCATTAAGGTTTGCGTCTACAGGTGATGCAAAAGGCAGCGGTAAAAGTAGTGATAAAAAAGAATGGAAAAATAAATCACCGGAAGAATGGCAAAAAAAACGCGAACAAAATTCCGGTCATGATCAAAGCGGTATGGTTCCATCCCGTGAAAAAAGAATTCGTGAAGCCACAGTCAAGATTATGAAAGAAGGCCAGGTGACTGAAGAACGCAAAGTAAAAGTGGGTGTAACCAACCGTGTGCAGGCGGAAATTATTGAAGGTTTGCAAGAAGGCGAGCAAGTAGTGAGCAGTATTACCAAGCCTAATCAAGTGAAAACGGCGGCGGGTGGCTGGGGCGGTCCAGGCATGGGAAGACGTTAATGGATCAACCGCTGATTCAACTTTCCAATATTACAAAAACTTTTCGTAACGGCGAATTATCCGTGCAGGTTTTGCATGGAATTGATTTGCAAATATATGCCGGTGAATTTGTCGCGATTATGGGGCAATCAGGTTCCGGTAAATCAACCTTGATGAATATTTTAGGTTGTTTGGATAAAGCGACCAGTGGTGATTATTTTTTTGCGGGACAAAATGTTTCGCAACTGGATCGCGATGGACTGGCACATTTACGTCGTGAAGCCTTTGGTTTTGTGTTTCAAAGTTATAATTTATTGGCCAGTTCTACCGCTTGTGAAAATGTTGAGTTGCCTGCAACCTATTCCGGATTACCCGCAGAAAAACGCCGAGAGAGATCGGTCGAATTATTAAGTTCGTTGGGTTTGCAGGAAAGGTTGGATCATAAACCCAATCAATTGTCGGGTGGTCAGCAGCAGCGTGTATCGATTGCCCGTGCCTTGATGAATGGCGGTCAAATTATTTTGGCGGACGAGCCAACAGGTGCGTTGGACAGTCAAAGCGGCAAAGAAGTCATGCGTTTATTAAAAGAATTAAACGCTCAGGGTCACACAATAATTCTTATTACCCACGATGCCGAAGTCGCCAAAAATGCGGATCGATTAATTGAGATTCGTGATGGCAAAATTATTGCCGATGCAGGCCCGTCAATTTCTAGCGATAAAAAAATTCTGCCGTCCTTAACCAACACCGAATCGCGATTAAAAAGTGAATTGCTGGAAGCCATGAAAACGGCATTTCGCTCTTTGCACTCCAATATTTTTCGAACGGTGCTCACTTTATTGGGGATCGTAATTGGTGTGGCTTCGGTGATCAGTTTGATGGCAATTGGTGACGGAGCGAAAAAATCCGTTGTGGATTCCATCAGTGCCATGGGTAGCAATTTATTATTAATTCGCCCCGGATCACCCACGCAAAATCGATGGCGTTGGGATTTGATGACACTGGTGCCGGAAGATGTGGATGCAGTAAAAGAATTGCCGCATGTGGCTTCAGCTCTGCCCGAGCAAAATGGTCAATTTACTTTGCGTTACGGCAATCTTGATCATTCAACTGAAATTCAAGCGACTGCACCGGAATTTCCCTCTGCTCGTAAATGGCAAGTTGCGCAGGGTACTTTTTTTACAGCAGAAGATGATAAAAATTACGCAACAGTTGTAGTGTTGGGGAAAACTGTCGCAACCAAATTATTTGCCAACAAAAATCCGCTAGGCGAATTTGTCATTATTAACAATGTATTGTTTCAAGTGATTGGTGTGATGAGCGAACGTGGTGCTGATCCGGGAGGGCAGGATCAGGATGACAAAGTGTTCGTGCCTTTTAAAACCGGAAGCTTGCGAATCATTGGTCAAAAACATTTGCGTAGCATTATCGTTTCAATTGACGATGAAAAAAATATGGAGACGGCGCAAACACGTATTCACAGTGTGATGATGGAGCGCCATGGTACAGAAGATTTTCAAATTCGTAGCATGTCATCGCTGATTGATATGGTGTCAGAAACACAAAATACCATGACGATTTTGTTAGGTTCGATTGCTGCCATTTCGTTGTTGGTAGGTGGAATAGGTGTGATGAATATTATGTTGGTGAGTGTGACAGAGCGTACACGCGAAATTGGTATTCGCATGGCAACCGGTGCCCGCACTCGCCATATCATGCAACAATTTTTAATTGAAGCTTTGGTGGTTTCTGCAATTGGTGGTTTGATTGGTATTTTGGTGGGGTTGGCGACCGCCAGTTTGGTCGGTCGTTTTGGAATGCCAATCGCTTATTCAATATGGCCGGTGATTATGGCATTCAGCTGTGCATTTTTAACGGGATTAATTTTTGGTTATTTGCCTGCACGAAAAGCAGCAAGACTTGATCCTGTTACGGCTTTGGCTACGGAGTGATGATGAAATTATTGTCATATTGGTTTTGTATGGGTTTTTATAACACATATTCCGGGTCGTCATTCCTGCGAAGGCAGGAATCCAATTGTTTTGTTGTATCGGTGGATTCCTGCCTTCGCAGGAATGACGGGAGATTTTTTGTATTACAAAAATTTCTTGTTGTGGCATGCATTTTTTTCATGACGGCTTGCAGCTCGCCAACAAAAATTGAACAACCCGATATTCAATATGCGTCCGCTTTTGCTTACTCTGATGCTCAAACAACACCTACAGTAATAGATCAAACCTGGTGGACCTATTTTCAATCAGAAAAATTAAACCAGTTAATGCAATCGGCCAATCAACAAAGTCTGGATTTATTAATTGTTGCTGAGCGAGTCAGGCAAGCAGAGTTACAATTAAAAATTGCCAATGCCAGTTGGTTTCCTTCTTTAAATGCCCGCGCCTCGTCCGGTGAAAGAAATACAGAAAATACAGCGGGTGTGACAACACGAGGTGAGTCCACCAATGTCAGTTTGAATATGCAATATGAAATTGATTTGTGGGGCGGTATTGCCGCCACACGACGTGCTGATAAGGCGATAGCAACAGCTAATCTCTACAATCAACAGGCCGCTGCCTTAAGTATTAAAGCCGCTGTTGCTTCAGGTTGGTTTGATTATCTTGCGTTGCAGGAACGTATAGCCACTACACAAAAAAATATTGCTATCGCTGAAAATATCCAACGTATTGTCGAAGCCAAATATAAAAACGGTGCCGCCAATGCAGGGGAAGTAGCGCAGCAAAAAACCAACCTGCTTAATCAGCAAGCCAGTTTGCTGCCCTTGCAATTACAAGCAAAACAAGCTGCTTCTGCTTTGGCAATTTTATTGGGGCAATCACCGCTGGGGTTTACTCCCTGGCAAGAAAATTTGTTATCTATTAATGTACCGGAAATTTTTCCTGAAACTCCTGCAGAATTAATTGTGCGTCGCCCCGATGTCGCAACTAGCGAAGCCAAACTGGTTGCGGCCAAGGCAGATGTTGTCCAGGCACGAGCAGCTTTATTGCCAGGTGTAAGTTTTTCAGCCAGTGCCGGTAAATCTGCATCTGAATTATTCAGTTTGAATCCTGCAACCAGTAGTCATGGTTGGGCCTTGGAGCTTACGCAAGCCCTTTTTTCCGGTGGTAGTATATGGAATAAAAAGCGTATTAATGATTCACTTGCCGCTGAACTTTTATTGCAATATCACAAATCCATTTTGGTTGCATTGCAGGAAGTAGACGATACCCTGGCGTCCGCAGAAATTACCAAACAGCAGGAAATCAGCCAGCAGGAAATTGTTAAACAGGCAGAATTAAGTTTGCGTCTTGCTGAAACCCGCTATCGTCAAGGCAGTGATGAATTGATTACTTTATTGGATGCACAGCGCAGTTTTGCACAAGCACAGGATGCTTTGGTGCAACAACGTTTATCGCGATTAAAAACTGCAGTGAACTTATATAAAGCTCTGGGTGGTGGTTGGAATAAACCCTGATTTATTTTTTCCAAAACAACACAATCAATACACAAAGCCAACCTGTGATCGCCAGTATTTTCCAGACTTTATCGGGATGGGTTTCCATTAAAGGTTGTGCGCGTCGTGAAAGCCATTGCGGATTGGGATGTTTTAAATCCTGCAGCCATTCTGACAAAGCTTCATACCGGGTATCAGGTGAAATGCTTAACGCTTTTTCCAGTGCTTTGTCTAACCAGTAAGGAACCAAAGGGTTGTGTTGCATGGCTGAAATATATTTTAATTTTTGTAATTTATTGGCGTCAGTTGCATTGGCGTACTGGTTGCCATAAGGCAATTTCCCCGTCAGCATTTCGTAAAGTAGTACAGCTAAAGAAAATTGATCGGATGCTTGACTCACTTTTCCCTGATATCGATATTCCGGTGCTGAATAATCTGCAGTGCCCAAAATAATATCGCGTGTGAAGGGAGCAGAAACTTCTGCGACCCCTGCAACCCAGCAAGAACCAAAATCGACAATCACTGGCCCTTTGTTACCAATGACTATGTTGTCCGGTTTTAAATCCTGATGCAGTGTGTCTTTTCGATGAAATGCACTGACTCCACGAATTAACTGTTCAGTTAATTCTATGGCATCCACAATAGCCAGTTTGCCGCGTTCTTTTAATAATTGAGTGAGTGTAGGGCCGTTAATGTATTCCGTTAAATAATAAAGACAGGAGCGCGATTCAGGTGCAGACATTATTTTGGCAACCCCATTACCTTGAATACGTGAACCAATCCAGGATTCCATTACAAATCGTTCGATATAGGCCGGGTCATCCTGAAAATTAACCGAAGGTGTTTTCATCACCATCAGTGTATTTTTTTCATCTTCTACTAAATACACCTGACTGCGAGTGGATTCGTGCAGAATTTTTTTAACACGCAAACCATCAATCATTTGTCCTGTTGATAAAAAAGGAGGAAAGGGCAGTCGCGATAAAATTTGCATGGCATCGTTTTGTGATGCGCTGCCAATAGATTCAATGACGGCAACCTGAATGCTGATGTTGTCATCGCTGTGGTGTGCCAATGCAGAATCAATTGCACGATTAACCAACTCATCCGGATTTTGTCGATGTTGATAAATTAATTCCTTGAATTCCTGATGTGGAATAAATTCGTGTATACCATCACAACTCAAAATAAACAGATCTCCCACTTCCACATCAATAGTGTGCAGATCAACATCAACATAAGGATCAGCACCCAATGCGCGGCTGAGATATTGCGTGTTGCGGTCAATACGTTGTGTGTGATCGCGAGTTAAACATTCCAATTCCTGTTTACGTAATCGGTATACGCGCGTATCGCCCACGTGAAAAATAAATGCAGTGGCACCTTTTAACACCAGCGCAGAAAAAGTAGTGAGATAACCTTCACCGTAAATAGAATTTTGGCTGCGTCCAAACAGGCTGGCATTGAGCGATTGAATCACGCGCACAGCTGATTGCTGTGTGCGCCAGGTGTCAGGCGTGGCGTAATAGTCAGTTAAAAAACCGGTAATGGCTGTTTGACTGGCTTCACGTGCAGCCAGGCTGCTGCTCACACCATCTGCAATGGCAATCGCAATACCTTTATTGGTCAGGGTGTAGCCTTCGGGTATGCGTGCGCCGATGGTGTCCTGATTTTCAGATTTTTTGCCCGCTTCACTTCGTTGGGCAAAAGCTATTTTTAAACTGGACTGTAAGTGATCCATAGGTGTCTATCAGTAAATAGGTTTAATGAATAAGGTGTTCAAATATTGTGCGTTGATTTATTTGTGATTTGCACTGAATTTGATAGTTATTAAAATTTTATGCGTGATTATTGTGCGTTTTTGAGTGAAAAATAAAGTAATTTAATTTTTATTCAGCTGAAAGTCTTCAAAAGATAAGTGGTTTTCATATATGGCTCAATTTTTGCCTTGTTGTGATCCACAATAAATCTGTTGGAGCTTTTCGTGAAAAATTCTGGTGCAAATTTACAGTTTTTCTCTTTTGTTGGAAAAACGAAAATCCTTCATCTGACCTGGATTGCATTTTTTATCACCTTTGTCGTCTGGTTTAACCACGCCCCGATATTGTTGGCAATTCAATCAACGCTGGGGTTGAGTGATGCCCAGATCAAAACTTTATTGATATTAAATGTGGCCTTGACCATTCCTGCCCGCATAGTGATAGGTATGTTGGTGGATGTGTTTGGTCCACGAAAAATTTACTCGCTGTTA
>CAMLRJ010000140.1 GCA_946482345.1 uncultured Cellvibrio sp. | reverse complement strand
ACACAGCATATCCCATGCACGATTTTTATCCTTATCACCTATCCAGGTTGAAAATGTTCCATAAACCCAACTGCCTGCAACCAAATGAGGAATTTTTAGAGGTTCGGGTTTTTGATCACGTAATACTTCTGTGTAAGTGGTTAATTCCAATTGCGGATGTTCAGCGATGCGTCGATACAATTGCTCAAGAAAATAATAGGCATTTTCCGGAAAATATTCCCAGGCATTTTCACCGTCCATAATCACCGAGATAACCGTGTTTTTGTTATCTTTAGCATGCTCACTGATCGCTACCATATTATTGATAAGATCACCAACGGCATCATCAGAATGCCAGGTCGCATATTTAAAACCGATCAAATCAGATAGGCCATCATCGCGAAAAAATACATTGATTGGTGCACCGGCAAAATGATAATTGCGATGCAAGTTTTTTTCTGAAGACTTCCAGTCTTTACAAACAGCTTCATTTTTTTGGTCAGCAATACTGTTATGCAAAACCGAATCGCCTGTTGCTGTCCAGGAAAATCCATTTTGCTGTAATAGTTTCAGGCTGGCATCACTGAGCGCACCTTCACTGGCCCAACAGCCAACAGGCGTAATACCAAACAATTCATGAAACACTTTTTTACCGTATTGCAAATGCCATATTGCCCGATTGGTGCCATCGGGGTAAATCCGGTGCTCGGGCAATGTCACATCAGGCATAGCTTCGGTTGCACTGTTAATATCGATTAACAAAGGAACGATTGGATGTGCATAAGGGCTCATGCAAAGTTCGATTTGTTTTCTTTCAACAAGATGCCGATAACGGGGAACAATAGAAGATATTAATTCACCGATAATAGTTAACAATAACTTTCTGTCATTCATGGAAAAATGGCGCGCTTTTTCCTGTAAATGCAATATACGCTGATCAACACGACGCAAGGTTTCGGGCAACCAACTCAAGTGATACCACACACATAAATCAATCAAAAATTGATGATTCAAATACTGCGCAAGAAAAGGCTTTTGATGCAGGGATTCCAGAGTATCTGCCAATTCCCGATAAACAGGGAACCGTTCGATCATACGTGAACGATTGGCTCGCAAATATTTTTGCCCCAATTCAATAAAGGCAGAACTGCCTGGTGTCGGCAAGACAGGTTCTACCAATGAAGCCAGAACCTGATCTTTAATTTCACCCTGATGATGCAAAAAACTTTTAATTTGTTGTGCGTAGTCATTCAACTGCTCCAACAAAATCGGCGCAAAATTCACAACGGCTTTTGCATTGGGTTGCGCTTCAAGATGCGCAACCATATCCACATAATCTTTTATGGCGTGTAAGTAAGTCCACGGGAAGTAATATTCACCAGTCACTATGTCACGATAATCCGGTTGATGCATATGCCAGAGAAATACAACTTTGGTTTTACTTAAATTAGCCATAAACGTCATCCTGTCCCAACATATCAGGCGTTACCAACACGACACCTTTGGGTGATACATGGAATCTTGCTTTGTCTGCATCAGGGTCGTGACCAATCACAGTGCCTTCGGGAATTTTGCATCGCCGATCAATCAACGCACGACGAATTTTACAATTGCGTCCAACTACGACACTGGGAAATAAAACGGAATCTTCAATTTCACAATAAGAATGCACGCGCACACGCGGAAATAAAATGGAGTGTTTAACGTATGAGCCTGAAATAATGCAACCGCCTGCAATCAAAGAATCCACTGCATAACCGCGACGACCATCGTCGTCGAAAACAAATTTTGCAGGTGCAACCTGCTCCTGGTTTGTCCAGATTGGCCAGGCAGCATCATATAAATCCAACTCGGGATTCACATCAGCCAATTCCAGATTGGCTTCCCACAAAGAATCCACAGTTCCAACATCACGCCAATAAGCTTCACCGCCACTTACGGGATCGCAAAATGGAAATGCCATGACACGGCTGCTTTTAATCATGGATGGAATGATGTCTTTACCAAAATCGTGTGATGAGTTCGGGTTTTCTTTATCTTTCATTAATTCGCGAAATAAAGATTTGGTGCTGAAAACATAAATGCCCATGGACGCCAAAGCTTTATTAGGTTTTCCGGGAATTGATTCCGGATTTTTTGGTTTTTCAGAAAATTTAATGATGCGATGATCGGCATCCACATCCATCACGCCAAATGCGTGTGCAATTTCGATAGGCACTTCAATACACCCAACAGTGATATCGGCACCGTGTTCAACGTGTGCCGCAATCATAGTGCCGTAATCCATTTTATAAATATGATCGCCTGCCAAAATTAATACATACTCCGGACTATGGCGACGAATAATATCGAGATTTTGCAATACAGCATCTGCTGTACCTACATACCAATTTTCACCAAGACGTTGTTGTGCCGGAAGTAATTCAACAAATTCTCCAAGCTCTCCGCCGAGAAATCCCCAGCCACGTTGAATATGACGATCAAGGGAATGCGACATATATTGCGTCAGTACACTGATACGACGAATTCCCGAATTAACACAATTTGAAAGAGGAAAATCGATGATGCGAAATTTTCCACCAAAATGCACAGCGGGTTTTGCACGCCAATTGGTTAATTGATGCAAACGTGAACCGCGACCTCCCGCTAAAATTACAGCAAGAGTTTCTCGTGTAAGACGACTGACAAAACGGCCGGAATGTTGTGGACTCATTAAAAAAATTCCTTATGGAAACTGATTATTTAATAATGTTATGAAACAATGGTTATTGTTGAGCAAATACAATGCCAAAGATCGACAGATTGAAATCTATCTGCACTAATCTAATGCGCGCTTGCGAAAACAAGTTTAGATAAAGACTTCTCACAGTAAATTTTTGTTTGGCATTAAACCTGCAAATACCCTGATTAGTACAAACAGCTATAACTGTTACAGCATGACGCTTTATACTGGTGCATGCTTGAAGACATTATTATGAAAAAAATCAAATTTTTATTGAAAATGTGCTTTTATCTGCCACTTTAATTGACTGAAAAAGTAGAAACCTATGAATGCTTCTGTAGACAAACATTTAAGCGACGATCTTCTGCGCATTATTAATGCAACTCATCATGATCCTTTTTCTGTTCTGGGTATGCATCCCCTGGGAAATAAGGCAGATGCCTCTGCTGATACATTGGTGCGCCTTTATTTACCGGGTGCACGGGCTGCAACACTGGTTTGTCAAAAACAGGAATTTGCATTAACGCGTGTTGAAGGAACTGACTTTTTTGAGTGGCGCGGAATTGAAAAATACCTCAAAAGTCGTTATCAGGTTCGCTGGTTTGATCGCTACAACAGAGAGCATTGTGAATATGATCCCTACTCCTTTGCGCCAATATTGGGCGATCTGGATGTGCATTTATTTAATGAGGGTCAACATTGGAACATTTATCAATTGTTGGGAGCACCCGAACGTGAAATTGATGGCGTCAAAGGTGTTACTTTCGCAACCTGGGCACCCAATGCCGAACGTATCAGTGTAGTCGGCGATTTTAATGAATGGGATGGTCGTCATCATCCTATGCGAGTGCGCGGTGGAAGTGGTTTGTGGGAATTATTTATTCCGGGACTCACCACAGGCTCTTTATATAAATTTGAAATTCGCAATCGCCAGTCAGGTGATATTTTTTTAAAAGCCGATCCCTACGGCCAGGCGTTTGAAATGCGCCCGCAAACCAGTGCGATAGTAACCTCATCGACTTATGAATGGCGAGATGCAATCTGGATGCAAGCGCGTGCTGCAAAAAATGTTTTAAAATCGCCCTGCTCTGTTTATGAAATACATTTGGGTTCCTGGCGACGCGGTTGGTCGAATGAATTTTTAAATTATCGCGAGCTGGCTCATCAAATTGTTGATTATGTAAAACCACTGGGATTCACCCATATTGAAATTTTACCTATCAGTGAACATCCACTTGATGATTCATGGGGCTATCAAACAACCGGTTATTTTGCTCCCAGCAGTCGTTTTGGTACGCCTGATGATTTTCGCTATTTTGTAGATTACTTACATCAACATAATCTCGGCATTATTCTCGACTGGGTGCCTGCACATTTTCCAAAAGACGCACATGCGCTGGCAAAATTTGATGGCACGGCACTCTATGAACACGAAGATCCCCGTTTAGGTGAACATCGTGACTGGGGCACGCTGATTTATAATTATGGTCGTAATGAAGTACGCAACTTTTTATTATCCAACGCACTTTTTTGGTTAAAAGAATTTCATCTCGATGGATTGCGTGTCGATGCCGTTGCATCCATGTTGTATCTCGATTATTCACGTGAAGACGGTGATTGGCTGCCCAATCAATACGGTGGAAATGAAAATCTGGATGCGATCAGTTTTTTGCGTCAATTCAATGAACTCTGCCACGGCCATTGCCCCGGTGTCATTATTGCGGCTGAAGAATCAACTGCATGGCCACAAGTCACTCGTCCCACATGGCTTGGTGGTTTGGGATTCACTATGAAATGGAATATGGGCTGGATGCACGACACACTGACTTACATGACCAAAGATCCCATTCACCGCCAATATCATCACAATCAATTAACCTTTGGCATGATGTACGCGTTTACTGAAAATTTTGTGTTGCCATTTTCACACGACGAAGTGGTTCATGGTAAAGGCAGCATGATCGGAAAAATGCCGGGAGACGATTGGCAAAAATTTGCCAACTTGCGTTTGCTTTACACTTATATGTTCACTTATCCCGGCACCAAATTATTATTTATGGGCAGCGAATTTGCACAGTGGGGTGAATGGTCACATCATCGCAGTCTGGATTGGCATTTATTGGATTACGCCCCGCATCGTGGCATTCACGACGCCGTAAAAGATTTGAATCATCTTTATAAAAATCATCCGGAATTGTATGAACGCAGTTTTGAATGGAATGGATTTGAATGGCTGGATTGCCATGACAGCACCCAATCGATTATTAGTTACATTCGAAAAAATGATACAGGTTTTGTCATTGTATTATTAAACTTTACCCCCTTACCCCGTCACGCTTATCGCGTGGGTGTTCCTGTTGCCGGACGATATAAAGAATTATTTAATTCTGATTCGATGTTTTATGGCGGCAGTAATTTAGGTAACGCAGAAGGTTTACACACGCAAGATATCCCCTGGATGAATCATCCCTACTCGGTAGAAATTACATTGCCGCCGTTGGCGGGATTGATTATTGCGTTGTAAAGCCCTCACCCTAACCCTCTCCCAGAGGGAGAGGGGATATATTCACTCTGTAGAAATTTAGTAGGGAGTCAAGTCCCTCCCCCTTGCCAAGGGGGAGGTTAGGAGGGGGTGAAGATCCTGACGATAAAATTTTGTGGGAAAAACTTTATGAACATACTGTTTGCAACCAGTGAAGCCTATCCATTAATCAAAACTGGCGGCCTGGCCGATGTTGCGGCCAGTTTGCCGCGTGCATTATTAAAATTGGGTATAGATATCAAAATTGTATTGCCTGCTTACGCCAGTGTGTTATCACAAGCAGAAAAAATTGAATTAAAAACATTATCGACAATTTCTATTTTGGGTCGGGAGATTATTCTGCAGCAGACACGCTTACCCGGCACGCGTGTAAAAGTCATACTGGTTAACATCGAAGAATTTTCGGAAAGGCAAGGTAACCCCTACTGTGGACCCGATGGCAGTGATTGGCCGGATAATCATTGGCGTTTTTTCTGGTTTTCACGCGCAATTGAAGCCATAGCACTTAATCAGGCAGGATTGAATTGGCCTGTTGATATAGTGCACTGCAATGATTGGCAAACAGGTTTGGTGCCGGCACTTTTATCCGAACAAAAAAAATCGCCCGCTTGTGTTTTTACTATTCACAATTTGGCTTATCGCGGATTATTTTCATATCAGGCTTTTGCAGAATTAAATTTACCCGATTTATTTTGGCATCATGAAAAACTGGAATTTTACGGACAGATGTCGTTTATCAAAGGCGGGTTAAACTTCTCACAAAAAATTACCACGGTCAGCCCCAGCTATGCCAATGAAATCCAAACACCTGAGTTTGGTAATGGCCTTGATGGGTTGATGCGTTATCGCCAAAAAGATTTACACGGAATTTTAAACGGTATAGATACTGACGAATGGAATCCGAATGCGGATAAACATTTATTGCATAAATTTAACCGAAGAAGTTTGTCCGGAAAGACAAAAAATAAACTGGAGTTGCAACAACAGCTGGGACTTAACCTCAAAGACGATATCCCCTTATTGGGTTTTGTCGGACGATTGGTTGACCAAAAAGGTGTTGATTTAATTTTGGCGCAAATGACATTGCTACTCACCAAAGAGTGTCAAATGGTTTTTCTGGGCAGTGGATTTCCACATTATGAAAAAGCACTAAAAAATATCGCAACGCAATATCCCAATAAAGTGTCGGTGGTTATTGGTTACAATGAAGAACTTGCACACAGGATTGAAGCCGGATGTGATTTGTTTTTAATGCCATCTTTATTTGAACCTTGCGGACTCAATCAGCTTTACAGTTTGCGTTACGGCACCTTACCTATAGTGCATGCTGTTGGCGGATTACATGACACAGTTTTTGAGTGCCCTGTTAATCAAATAACGGAGCAAGCCAATGGATTTGTTTTTCATAAACCAACCGCAATTGAATTACATCATGCCATTTGTCGTGCATTGGATGCTTATCAACAACCGGAGTTTTTTAAACAACTTCAACAAAATGCCATGCGCCGCGACTCATCCTGGAAAAAAAGCGCATTGGAATATAAAGCACTTTATGAATCGATATTAGTGGCTTCTGAATTAGTTGCTGCTGATAAAACGACTCTTATTTAATTTACATCGTCATCCCTGCGAAGGCAGGAATGACGGTAAATTCTGACAAACTAATTATTAAAAATATCCAACTTGCCCGCACCGGCATAAGCTGGAACCAGTGTTGGCACTGCTGAAGCACTATTGATGCTGTACTGATAATAATCTGAGGGATCAAATGCCAAACCATTATTCACATGCAACAACCACTCTGCAGTCGGGCTAAATAATTTCACTATATTGTCACTGGTAAATGTCACCTTGGAACTTTGTTCACTGTCTTCACTGACAACATATAACTCACCACTGTCTACCAAAATATTATTGGCTTCCAAATAGAGTTCAGCCTCAGGGCCTGCCAAAGCAATGTAAGAAATTTGGCGATGTGGGCCGGTTTTATCATTGAAGAAATAATTATTGAAAACATGCGCTTTACCAAAACGCACACGCGGGTGGCGCTGATAAGTATTTTCAAAATAATTATGATGATAAGTGGCATGCAAACGTCCTGAATCCTGAACCGCATTACTGTCAACATGGCCTACCAACATGGTTTTGTTGTATTGGTAAAAATGATTCCATGAAACCGTTACCCAGTCAGCACCGCGTTTTACATCAACTGCGCCATCAATTCGCCCTGCCAAACTTGAGTTAGGTGCACTGTAAATAAAAGTATTGTGATCTACCCACACATGGTGAGAAAAACATTCTACTGTTACCGCATCAGCATCCGGATTTGAACCCGCATCATAAACATCACGGAAAGTTAAATTGCGAATAATCACATTGGATACATAAGTTGTACTGGAGTTGTAAGCATCAGAGCAACCCACAATACCGCCAACACGGAAACCAAGTTGTCTTAATGTTGCTGTATTACCAACACCGACAATGGTTTTATTTGAAGCAACATTTAATTTGACATAACCGGTAGGTGGTTGAATGGCGCCTTCTACCTGAATTACATAAGGCGCAGCGGCAGTAACATATTGTTGCAACTGTTCAAAAGTCGTTACTCTGACAACTTCACCACCTG
>CAMLRJ010000139.1 GCA_946482345.1 uncultured Cellvibrio sp. | reverse complement strand
CGCCGGTATGGTGACAAAACCCTGGGCAGAGCGCGATAGATCTGTGTTCGAAATTATGCCGGAAGTTCAACAAAATCTTAGTCAAATTGCAGGTATTCGGGTGTTCCCTGCAACGCCACCTCCTTTACCTGGTGGCGGTCAATTTCCGATTGAGTTTGTGATGGCATCAACGGCTGATACCAAAGAAATTTACGAGTATGCGCAGAAATTGCAATCGACATTAATGCAGTCAGGAAAGTTTATGTTTTTGCAAATGGACGTGAAGGTCGATCAACCGGATTACAAATTGAATATTGATCGTGAAAAAGTAGCTGATTTGGGTTTGAATTTGCAAACTGTAGTTGCTGATGTAGGTACCTTGCTGGGTGGTGGTTGGGTAAATCGTTTTAATATGTCGGGTCAAAGTTACAAAGTGATTCCACAGGTGAAACGTTCTGCGCGATTAACACCGGATGATTTGGCAAAATTATATGTGACAGGTCCCGATGGTAATTTAATTCGTCTGGATCAAGTTGCCAGCATGACGCACACGACAGAACCGCGCAGCATTAATCGTATGCAACAATTGAATGCGGTTAAATTATCCGGTATGGCACAAATGTCAGCGAGCGAAGCTCTGGCTTATATGGAAGACGAAGCCAGAAAAATTATGCCGAAAAATTATTCTATTGATTACACCGGTGAATCACGTCAATTGATGCGTGAAGGTAATACATTCTTGCCAGTGTTTGCTTTGGCGGTGGTGATGATCTTTTTGGTATTGGCTGCGCAGTACAATAGTTTCCGCGATCCGATAGTGATTTTGTTGGGTTCAGTTCCTCTTGCATTATTCGGTGCATTAACCTTTACCTTTTTGAAAGCAGGTACACCTTTCCCGATGTTTACCGATAGTTTCACCACTTCGCTGAATATTTATTCAAACGTGGGCATGGTGACATTGGTCGGGCTGATTGCGCGCAACGGTATTTTGGTGGTGGAATTTGCCAACCGTTTGCAGGAACAAGGCAAAGCAAAAATTGATGCAATTCGTGAAGCGTCCATTATTCGTTTGCGCCCGGTGATGATGACAAGTCTTGCTACCATCGCTGGCCATACGCCATTGATATTTGTTTCAGGTGCCGGTGCTGAAGCGCGTAATTCAATTGGTATTGTGTTGGTGTTGGGTATGACAATCGGAACTTTCTTTACTCTGTTTGTGTTGCCCGCGCTTTACATGCTGATTGCAAAAGATCATCAAAAACACAATGAATTTGATCAGGAAGTTCGCGAGTTAAATCAAGCTGAAGCCCAAACATTATGATGAATAATCCTGACAACAAAATTTTCGGTGTGAAGAAAATTATTGCTGTTGCATCCGGAAAGGGTGGTGTTGGCAAGTCAACAACCAGCGTCAATCTGGCGCTGGCGTTGGCTGCAGAAGGTAAGCGTGTTGGTATTCTGGATGCCGATATTTATGGCCCCAGCCAACCGCAGATGCTCGGTGTTGGATTGCGTCGTCCGGAAGTGGTGTTAATTGATGGTCAACAAAAAATGAAACCGATTGAAGCTCATGGCATTCAATCGATTTCAATGGGTTATCTGATAACAGAACAAACGCCAGTGATGTGGCGCGGCCCTATGGCAACAGGTGCGTTGTTACAATTAATTCAACAAACTGCCTGGGATCAGGTTGATGTTTTAATTATTGATATGCCACCAGGTACCGGTGATATACAAATTACACTGGCGCAAAAAATTCCGGTGACGGGTGCGGTGATAGTGACAACTCCCCAGGATATTGCGCTGCTGGATGCGAAAAAAGCCATTGAAATGTTTCGCAAAGTGAATGTGCCTGTTTTAGGTATTATCGAAAATATGTCAACACATGTTTGTTCTGCTTGTGGGCATGAAGAACATATTTTTGGTGCAGGTGGTGGTCACAGTATTGCGTGTGACTACCAAACCCAATTGTTGGGCGCATTACCTTTGGATATTCGTATTCGTGAAGATGTTGATTTGGGCAGACCCAGTTTGGCCACTGATCCCGAATCTTCCATATCAAAATCCTATCGCGAAATTGCGAGAAATATACTTCGGCAACTGGAACAAAACCACGGAAATGTTTTTCCGGAAATTGAAATTGCCGAAGATTAAATCAAGCAGAAATCAAAGCAGGAATGACATGGCCGCTTCCATGTCTTCTGACAGATCTTCTGATTCTGCCACTTGCATATCGGGGTCAAGCCCCAATCGTTCAAATGCAGTGACCTGGCTGTAGTCAACTTTGCCCATGGTTGTTTCTGTTCCTATATATCCCTGCAGCATCGCTACTGTGACCAGATCAGAGTAATCCGCTTTGGGTGCCTTCCTGCCAAAGTCCAGATGTTGTGTCGGGACATGAGCCAGTTCTGCGGGGAAGTTCCAGGTTTTTAAAATCAGATCGCCTATAGGGGCGTGAATGTTCTCTATCACCAGATCCAGAGTAAAACTGTCCCTTAACAGGGCAGGGTGATCTTCCGCATAAGTCAGTATGGGTAATACCCCAATCTTGTGAACCAATCCTGCCAGAGTTGCCTGATCCGGCCTGAGTTTGGTGTAGTGCTTGCACAATACGTGGCAAATGGCCGCGACTTCACTGGAACGGCTCCAGACATCGCGCATACGGGAATCAATCAGATCCGACGTTGCCTGGAACATTTGTTCCATCGCCAAACCTGTTGCAATGTTACAGGTATAGGAAATACCCAAACGCATTAACGCAGTGCGTAAATCCTCAATGGTTCGGCTGGCCCGCAAAAGGGGGCTGTTGGCAACGCGAATAATTCGCGCACTCAGGGCGGCATCATTACCAATAACATGACTTAATTTATCAATGCTGGCGTTGGGATCATCCGCCGCTTCTCTCACTTTCAATGCAACTTCGGGCAATGTAGGTAATATCAGACGATCTGTTTTGATTGCTGTAAATATATCGTCACGTACTTTTTCAATAATAGGATTCATGTCACTACCCTGATCAGGTTATTCGCCTTGTGTTACAGGTATAGCATAAGGAAGCGAAAGCAACTGCATTTTTTCATTATTTGGATTAAATAGCGCTGATAATTTCTCATCATCCTGAATGCTTACAAGACACTCAATTTGAGTGGAATTTATACGTGCGGCTGATACCAGTTCGCCGATTTTTTGAGCGGAATTTGCGGATAAAACTGCGGTACCCGGTAAAGGCAATTCCGTTGCGTTTAATAAAAATCGATAGCTATGGCGTTTATGTTTTCCTTTGTAATGCATGCGCGCAACAATTTCCTGCCCGGTATAACAGCCTTTGCGAAAACTGACGGCTTCTATCAATGGGTAATTGATTTCTTCCGGTGTAAATACTTCACGCGTTTCCGGATAAACATGGGCTATGCCCTGTTGTATATCAAGTCGCTTCCATTCTTCGCTGTCCGTTTCTATCAAATCTTCGGGTAATTTATTTACATCCGGCGCGCCACCGATTTCCCAATAATTGCCGGAGCGTTGGCGCATAAAGCCATGATCATCCTGATGAATAATTTGCTGATCCAAGGGCAATTTTGCGGCACTTGCGTTGAATTTAACCAGCTTTAAGGGAAACAGATTTGATATATCGTTAATTTTAACTTTGGAAAATACACTGTACTTCTGCAAATCTTTTATGGCTTGTTGTAATTGTGCGAAAGGGACAATCAACCAAAGGCAGTTATTGGCTCTTTGAAATAAATAAAAGCTGAATAAGATTCTTCCCTTAGGATTGCAATGTGCTCCATATAGTCCCTGATGGTTGGATACCAAGGTGACATCACAGGTGACCTGACCCTGTAAAAATTTGATTGCATCAGGTCCTTCAATTTGCATCAATCCAAATGCGGTATCAGTTGATTGGAACATAAAGCCTCGCAGAGCAATAAACTGGCAGTCTAGCATTTTACGAAAATTACAGAATTTATAAATTGGTCTAGTCTTAACAAGTTGATGATTGTTGGAAATTGGTATGAGAGATTTGCGCCTACGCCGTGCGGCAGGTTTACAAACGCTTCTTTATTGTCTGATTACGGGCCTGTTGATTTATGCCTGGGATTTTCTGCCTGCGCGTAAATTGCTGATTTATCCATCTGCCGACCACCACAGTCATTATGTTTATACTGATAATTTACCGGATGGCCGACCTATAGGCGGTTGGGTAGATGAACGAAATTATGAATGGCAGTGTGAAGTTCCAGCGGATGGCAAAGGGCATATGTGCGGATTTAATGTACTATTGGGTTTGGAAGAGTTTAGTGAAGGTATAGATTTAAGCCATTATGAAGAAGTTCATGTCGATTTAACTTATCGCGGTGAAGATCCCCGGTTGCGTTTTTATATTCGAAATTATGAACCCGGATTTTCCAATATAAATGATATGCAGACGTCGAAGTTTAATAATGTGCATATCTCCACACGTTTTATTAATGACAAATTGGTGTTGAGCCTTTCAGAAATGTTTGTTGCTGAATGGTGGATTACTGATTTTCAGGTACCCAGAGAAAAATCCAAACCTGATTTTCGGCATGCGCAGGCTTTTGGCGTGGATTTAAGTTATCCGGGCACTGCGGGTAAACATGAATTTAAATTAAATCGATTGGAGTTTGTGGGCTATTGGATTCCCAAAGAGCAATGGTACCTAGGCATTATGCTGATGTGGATTTTGGCTCTGTTGGTGTATTCTGCAATAAAATTCATTCGTCTTGTGCGTCAAATGCATCAAGAAAAACAACAGATCGATCACCTTGCTAAAGAAAATGATTTATTGGCAGAACAATCCAAAAAATATAAAAAATTATCCACTATCGATCATCTGACAGGGCTTTTAAATCGCCATGGTGTTACTGAATATCTGGATCAAAGAAAATCCGATGATCGCCAGATGGCAATGCTGGTGATTGATATCGATTTTTTTAAAAAAATTAACGATTCATTTGGCCATGATGTAGGCGATCAGGTACTGAGAAAAATATCAGCGATTATTCGTTCGCATCTGCGCCCTGAAGATCAAGCCGGGCGTTGGGGTGGTGAAGAATTTGTGATCATCCTGCCTGATACCGATGCAGATGCCGCTTATCAATATGCAGAAAATTTACGTTTGGCCGTTGCCAGAGAGAAAATGCCTCCGAACGATAAGGAGTCTGTGACCATCAGCCTGGGAGTCGGTGCAACGTCGGGGCTGCTACCTTTTCACCAGCTGTTTCGTCATGTGGATCTGGCGTTGTACAGGGCCAAAGCCTCAGGTCGTAATTGCAGCAAAATGGCTGAAATAATAACAAGCTGATCCTTCGCAGATTTTTAACTTCAATTTCAATCATGAAATCACTAGAATGCCAGCTGGTTTTTAACGATTGGGAAAATCCCTGTGGATGAAAAGCGTTTAGTCTGGGCAAGTCGTCGGGGTATGCTGGAACTGGATCTGATTTTGATGCCTTTTCTGGAAAACATTTATCCTGCACTTTCTCAATCGGATAAGGAATTGTACTGGTCATTGTTGGCTGAGGAAGATCAGGATATTTATGCCTGGTGTATGCGCCGCGATGATCCGGATAGTCAATCACTGCAAAGGATAGTAGGCATCATTCGTGAAAACACCGGTCTCCAAATCGATAAATAATACGTATCACCCATCAGGTGATTTACCCTCGATTCCCATCTCACCATCCCGTCTTTGGTTGAAGTTAAAACTCCTTCTTAATCTCGTATTTGTTAATCTCGGTTTCTTTGCTTTTCTGCCTTATTTTTTGTCTCATTCGGTGCACCCATCATTTCCGTTTTTTTTATTTTGGTTGGTAATAAATTTTATCTGTGTTTATTTTTTTATTAATAAAAAATATAAAGAAAAAACTCCTTCACAAATCAGCGTAAAAAATTCTATCTGGATAATTGAATATCAAAACCAACGTTTTTACTGCGAATTATCCACTGATATTGTCTGTTGGCAGTGGATCATCATCATTCCGCTTTACTGTTCGCAAAGACAAAAAATGTTGCGAATTATTTTGTTAAATGATTGTTTGAATGCAAAAGACAACGCCAAAATTCGTCGCTGGATTTATTCCAATCACAATTAAATTTTGTATCAATCGGTGACATTTTTGGATGTCATTTCTCTTTGTTGTTTGATGTAACCGATTAGGTTAAAAGTTTTTTATAGTTAATTTGACAATATCTCTTCTCCGGATGTATACAAGCACTGTTGAGAGTCGGCATAAATACTTTTAATTCGGTTTCAGGCTACTCAATAAGCACCTCTTGGTAACTCACAAAAGAGGAATAACCCTAACAATCACTTCCACCTTCTGTGCGGTATTTGGTTGGGAAGCTAAATCATGAGTAATTAATAATGAAGATAAATTTTAAGCTGGTATTAAATCTGGTTTTTGGCAGTTTGTTTTTTTTGGTGACAATCGCCAGCGCGCAATCCAATGGTATTACTGTGCGCGCACGGGGTGTCAGTGGTGTTGAGAATGTTAACTTGAGAGTCGCGGGGTCTGTAGTCGCCAGTTGGACAATGAAGACGGCTTTTGACAATTACAGCTACACAGGCAATGCCACCGGGTCTATTCAGGTTGAATTTACCAATGATGCAACGGGTCGCGACGTGTTCGTGGATTACATCTATGTTAACGGCGAAACCCGACAAGCCGAAAATATGAGTTCCAACACCGCTGTCTACGCCAACGGGCGATGTGGTGGAGGGGGTAATTCGGAAGCCATGCATTGTAACGGCGCCATCCAGTTTGGTTTTACCTATGATTGCCTGAGTGGAAATTGCAATGGTGGTACTGGTTCTACAACTTGCGGGGGTTATGTCGGCATCACATTTGATGATGGCCCAACCTCCAATACCAGCAATTTGGTCAATCTTTTAAAACAACATAAGTTGACCCCGGTGACCTGGTTTGCCTGGGGAGCACGTGTTGCTGCCAATCCTTCTTTGGTGGCGCAGATGCGAAGTGTGGGTGTGGTGCAAAACCATAGCTATACCCATCCACGTATGACGGGTTACAGCTATCAAGCGGTATACGATGAAATGAATCGTACGAATCAGGCTATTCAAAATGCCGGTTCACCCAAACCCACGCTTTATCGTCCACCTTACGGTGAAACCAATAGCACTATTCAACAAGCGGCTCAGGCATTGGGTTTGCGACTCATCACCTGGGATGTCGATTCTCAGGATTGGAATAATGCAAGCACCTCTTCAATTGTGAATGCAGTCAACCGACTTCAAAACGGGCAGGTCATTCTTATGCATGATGGCATTGCCAACACCAATAATGCGCTATCCCAAATTGCAAATAACTTGCGATCCAGAGGCTTATGCCCCGGCAGGATAGACCCAGGTTCAGGGCGAGCGGTAAAACCATAATAAGTCAAAGAGTCATGGATGCCGGTAGTAAATCAAGTTGTATTTTTAGGTTGTTCCCATTAACAAACGCTCAATTATTTAATTAATAAAATGAGCAATTACACAATCCATCTCTGCTGAGATGTTTAATTAATAGAGGTTACATAATGAAACTAACGAGCTCTAAAAATTTATTGATGGCAATTTTCGGTGCAGCCATATGTGCAGGAGTTAATGCACAAACTTTAAGTTCAAATTCCACAGGAACCAATAATGGATTTTATTACACATTCTGGAAAGATTCGGGTAGTGCGTCGATGACATTGCAATCCGGTGGACGATATACCTCGCAATGGACAAACAATACCAATAACTGGGTAGGCGGAAAGGGTTGGAATCCGGGTAGTAGTTCAAGAGTGATCAGTTATTCCGGTAATTACGGTGTCAGTAATTCGCAAAACTCTTATTTGGCTTTGTATGGTTGGACCAGAAGCCCG
>CAMLRJ010000138.1 GCA_946482345.1 uncultured Cellvibrio sp. | reverse complement strand
AATTTGTTCCCTCCCTTGGCAAGGGGAGGGTTAGGGTGGGGTCAAACAGATCAGCAAATACGGAACAAATTTAGTTATGAAACGTTTAGAAGGTAAAACCGCATTAATCACCGCTGCTGCACAAGGTATAGGTCGCGCAACAGCAGAATTATTTGCAGCAGAAGGTGCGCGCGTTATTGCAACCGATATTAATCTCGAAGGTTTACAAGATTTATCGGGTTGTGAAAAATATCAACTGGATGTGCTTAAATCGGAAGAAGTCCAGCTATTAAGTAAAAAAATCGGTGATATTGATATTTTATTTAATGGTGTCGGTTACGTTCATAACGGTACTATTCTGGATTGCGACGAAAAAGATTGGAATTTTTCGTTTGATTTGAATGTCACTTCAATGTACAGAATGATCAGAACTTTTTTGCCAGGCATGATCAATAAAGGCGGTGGCTCTATTATTAATATGTCATCAGTTGCCAGTTCAATAAAGGGCGCACCCAATCGTTTTGCTTATGGCATGACCAAAGCAGCAGTAATTGGTATGACCAAAGCGGTTGCGGCTGATTTTGTGACCCAGGGTATTCGTTGTAATGCAATTTGTCCCGGTACTGTACAGACACCATCACTTGAGCAAAGAATGCATGCTACAGGTGATTACGAAACGGCTTATAAAAATTTTGTCGCAAGACAACCTATGGGACGTTTGGGAACTGCAAAAGAAATGGCAGAATTAGCACTTTATCTCGCGAGTGATGCCTCTGCATTTACAACAGGCACCATCAACGTGATTGATGGTGGTTGGAGTAATTAAAATTTTGCCCTCACCCTAACCCTCTCCCGGAGGGAGAGGGGACTTTACTCCCTACTTAATGCAGAGTGAAATTAATTCCCTCTCCCTCCGGGAGAGGTTAGGGTGAGGGAGCTCTTCAATTTAAAATCAAAGAGAAAAAACATGAAACTACTTCGTTACGGAACCTCTGGCCAGGAACGACCAGGAATTTTGGATGCACAAAATCGTATACGCGATTTAAGTTCGGTTGTGTCTGATATCGATGGAAAAATATTGAACGATGAATCGCTGAAAAAAATTGCCAGCATTAATATTGAATCGCTTCCATTAGTGGATTCTACTGTACGTGTTGGTCCTTGCGTTAATCGCGTTGGAAAATTTATTTGCATCGGATTAAATTATGCGGATCACGCGGCTGAATCAGGAATGGCAGTTCCTGAAGAACCCGTAGTATTCATGAAAGCGACCAGCGCAATTACGGGGCCGAACGACAATATTATTAAACCGCGGAATTCCACCAAACTGGATTGGGAAGTGGAATTGGGTGTGGTGATTGGTAAACATGCCAGTTATGTGGAATTGGATGATGCGAAAGATTATATTGCCGGTTATTGCGTAATTAATGATGTGTCTGAACGCAATTTTCAATTAGAACGTGGCGGCCAATGGGACAAGGGAAAAGGTTGTGATAGTTTTGGCCCGATAGGTCCTTATCTGGTAACAAAAGATGAAGTGGCTGATCCACTGAATTTAAATCTTTGGTTAAAAGTAAACGGCAAAACGTTTCAAAATGGTTCAACCAAACACATGGTATTCGGCCCTGAATTTTTGGTTCACTATTTATCCCAATTTATGAGTTTGCAACCGGGTGATGTGATTAGTACAGGTACCCCACCGGGTGTGGGACTTGGACAAAAGCCGCCGTTGTATTTAAATGAAGGAGATGTGGTTGAGTTGGGAATTGAGGGAATGGGTGTGCAGAAACAAGTTGTGAAAAACTTTACCCCCTCCTAACCTCCCCGTACAGAAACCAGTCCCTATGGTTTCCCCTTCGGGCAGCTTCGCTGTGCAAATTGCTCCTGCAATTTGTGGCAGGGGGAGGGACTTTACTCCCTGCTTTTTGCAGAGGGGATTTTGTTCCCCACTTTGAAAAAGGGGGGCTAGGGGGGATTTAAAATCTCAGAAATTTTGACCATTTTAAATCCCTCCCCCGCCTCCCTTTTTCAAAGGGAGGAGCCAGAAAAATAATCCAAACGAGAAGGCATAAAATGAAATCCAAAATATTTCTTATCAGTATGAGTTTATTCATCGCAAGTTGCACAACGTGTCGCGACATGCCGCCACCAAATAAACCAAAAATCGATATTTATAAATCAAGTCCATTAACGTCATGGAATTTATTTATAGAAAACTACGAAACACAACAAAAACTTGCCGGTGATTCAACCAGCTTGCCAAAAGGTGATGTAAAAGTTCAACTGAGTGACAAAGATACACAAAAAGATGCGCTGACTTTTTCCTGGCAAGATACTTGGCGTGCAGGATTGACTTGGGAAAAAGGAATACCTCTGGATTTAACTTCTTATATGGCATCCGGTGTTCTGGCTTTGGATTTAAAAATTAATGAATTAGCCAAAGGCGGCGTTTCATTCAAAATGGAATGTCAGGAAAAAAATTGTGATCGTCGGGTACCTTTTACTTTAAAAGCGCGTGAGTTGGTGGGTAAAGGTTGGCAAAAAGTTTATGTGCCGCTGACCTGTTTTAAACAGGATCAAGATAATTTTAACGCAGTGACTATGCCTTTTGCGTTGGAAGTCGGTGGAAAGGGTGATGTTTCAGTTGCGAATGTTGAATTGATTTCCGCAGCGCCTGCGAATGTGAGCTTACATTCTTGCCCTGATTACAAAACCCAATCAATTACACCGGATATGTTAAATGAATGGTGGTCGATTGATTGGTGGTTGCCGCGTCATCAACAAAAATTGGCGGATGCAAAAGCAATTTTTGAGAAGGGCGGCAAAATAGATCTTTTATTTATTGGTGATTCAATCACTCAGGCTTGGGAAAAAGAAGGTGCAGAAGTATGGAAAAAATATTACGCACCAAGAAATGGTTTTGCTATAGGTTTTGGTGGAGATCGTACAGAAAACGTATTATGGCGATTGGAGCATGATGCTGTTAAAGGTATGAATCCAAAAGTCACCGTGTTGATGATTGGTACCAATAACGCAGGGCATCGTCGTGAAAATCCGCAAACAACGGCGGTGGGCATTAAAAAAATTCTTGAAAAATTAAAACAGGATTTGCCCGATACTAAAATTTTATTACTGGCAATTTTCCCGCGCGATGAAAAACCCGACGGTGAATTGCGTTTGATTAACGAAGAGGTCAACAAAATTATCCAGACCTATGCAGATAACAAACGAATTTATTTTGCCAATATCAATCAAGCATTTTTGACATCGGATGGAACTTTGACAAAAGAGGTGATGCCTGATTTATTGCATCCACATGAATATGGCTACGAACTTTGGGCCAAGGCGTTGGAACCTCATTTACAAAAATTACTGAAATAAATCGGGTTTATTGATTGAGCGCTGTTAACAATAAATCTGCCATTTATCTTGCACTGAAATCGGTTCCGGCAGGAAAAGTAGTGACTTATGGGCAACTGGCAAAAATAGCCGGTTTGCCCGGCGCTGCAAGACTGGTTGGAACAACCCTTTGCCAACTTCCTGAAAATACCGATTTACCCTGGCACAGAGTCATTAACGCACAAGGCAAAATTTCCATGCTCGAAAATTCTCCTGAATATATCGAACAAATTAAACGTCTTAAAGCTGAAGGTGTCAGTGTTAATAATGGCAAGATCAGATTGAAAGAGTTTCAGTGGTGAATTGAATGAACGAAGAAAATTTAGTTTATCCTGTTTGCATCAATACACTGAAGAATAGCTATTTTTTATTATGGAAGCAGGGAGAGAAAGGAAAAGACTCTATTGTGTTAACTGCTGATCGAAAAAAATTTGTTGCGTGCAACTCATTTGCTGAGCTTGCTATTGCTGCCAAAGACAAAGGATTTGTGTTGGCAACAAACGATGTAGTTTGTTATGACATTAATAGGGCTTTAAAAACACTGGCAAACCTTCGAGAGGGACAAGCCTGTTCGACAAAGACATCACATAGGATTCTTGATTTTTGGAATATTGTTGATGATCTGGCTTGGTCAGCATTAGGAATTGATGACAAGGAATTAACAGAGGTTTACCAAAAATTCTTCTCTGGTAATAACCTTCCTTCAGTTACTCCGGAAGGCTATGAATATTGGCCATTGTTTAATAAAGAAGAAATTGCCTCAGTCAGAAAACTTTTGCGTGGCTTGTGGAAGCAAGTTGTTGATAGCCAGGGTTGGAGCTAATAAACCGCTGTTGAAAACGTAACGATTGGTAACGCCTTTCAGATTTAAAAAATCCTTTCAATATCGGGTTATTTTTGTCAAAAAAGTTCTGTATTGGAATGCTTTTTATCCAGTAAAAACAAATACTTGTTAATTCTCCCGCCAATCTATTCGCATTACTTTAAATCCTCATAATTTCTGCTTAACTTTTTTTTGACTGGCAACAGCTTGTCAGCTTTTTTGGATCTTTCTTGACGAAAATAAGGTAAACGTTTACCTTATGTAAATCGGATAGTGTAGCTATTAAATCTGAATTATATAAAGTAAACGTATACCTTTCGGATGAGTGGATCACTAACGACACGAGAATAAACGGCAAACAATGTGTTCCAGATTCGACAGTTCAATGAAAAATAATATTTCTATATGAGGAGTTAGTATGAAGCTCAATCAACCCATTCATTTACGTCGCAGTGCATTATTTCTTGCTTTAAGTCTGGTCAGTGGTTTTTCTGTTGCGCAAGACCAGTCTGATGAAAGTATGGAAGCAGAAGAAATAGTGGTTACGGGCAAGTTCCTGAAAAGCTTGCAGTCTGCAATGGAGATCAAGCGCAACTCAACAACTATAGTGGAAGCAATTTCGGCAGAAGACATAGGTCAATTGCCTGATGTATCTATCAGTGATTCATTGAAGCGTTTGCCAGGTTTGGCTCAGGACCGCGACCGCGGTAATGGTAGCCAGATTTCTATTCGTGGTATGGGCGGTATGTTGGGTTTCACTACTCTTAATGGTCGTGAAGTCGCCATTTTGGAAGAGACTCGTAACATTCGTTATGACCAGTTCCCATCCGAATTAATTAACGCTGCACAAGTCTACAAAACTCCACAGGCTTCAATTCTTGAAGGCTGAGTGTCCGGTAGAGTAAACCTGAATACCATCAAACCTCTGGATTACGACAGCACCAAAGTCGTTGTTGACCTGCGCGTCTCCACCTTTGATTTGGGTAAGGATATAGATGATGCAGCCAACGATGGTATGGGGCAGCGCATCAGTATTTCCTATATCGACCAATATTTGGATAACACCCTTGGTGTTGCCATAGGTTACTCAGGCCGTTCAGAACCCATCGCTACCCAAAGAGCAGAGCTCTGGAATTATGGTGATACCTGGCACAATCCTATCTGGAGTAACGATCTGAATGCGCCGGTTCTTGCACCTTGGGGCGGTTCTGCCCTGGTGCGTGGCGGTGAAGATGAACGTAAAGGTGTGATGACAGCTATCCAGTGGAAACCTAATGAGAATCTTGAAGTTTCTTATGACGGATTCTGGTCTGCATTTGATATTTCCGAAAGCCAACGTGGTTTTGATTTTGGAATCCGTGAGTGGGGCGGTGGTTTGGTTATAGACAAAACTGCTCCCACAGCCTACGACAACAATGTATACAGCGGTAATACGGCGGCGTTGGATTTGTTGGCAGGTACTGTCGAGTTGAGTTCATTGCGTAACCTCAATGAAGAATATGTTCAGGATGATGAGCTGACCAGTCACGGCTTGAATGTGAAATGGAGTATGGATCTTTGGACTATTGCGGCAGATGCGGGAATTTCCGAAACCAATCGTGACAAACGTTGGTCTACTGTGCGCACGGTTGTTGGTACTCCGGGCTGGGCCAGATTTGGATCTACTTCTGATGGGCGTATGACATTTGAGTTGTTGAACGCGGATCTTACTGATTTGTCAGACCTCTCTATTGGGGATATTCAAGTACAACCTGATGCAGAAGGTGGTGATGAGCTTTCATCTTTCAAACTGGATTTCCAGCGTGATTTGGAAAATGGCTTTTTGCAATCAGTGAAATTTGGTCTGGCTGCATCCGGCCGTGAAAAATTTGAACATAGCCAGATTTGGACACAAAGCGCCACCCAGAATGCAGCCAATCCTATTCCTTCCAGCGCCATAATTGATGCCAAGAGTGACAGCTATTGGAGTGATTTGCCTGATTATTTGAGTCTGGATCAAGGCGAGCTTATCAATTACTACTTCGGTTCTCTGCAAAATCCGAACCCCGGTGATGCAGATGATTTGATTGCCAGCTGGGATGTCAGTGAAGATATTTTTGCCCAATATATCCAGTTTGATTTTGCCACTGAAGTCGGCGGCATGCCTTTGACCGGTAATATCGGCGTACGCAATGTCACCACCGAAACTACATCCAGTGGTTATCAGCAAGGTGAAGATGTTTGGGTAGAAGTGACCCCCGGCGTATGGGAACCACAGCAAGTTGTTGATTCAGTATCCGTTGATCATGATTACGATGATGTACTGCCGAGCACCAACTGGACACTGGGTGTTGCGGAGGACAAGTTGATTCGTCTTGCTCTGGGTAAAACCATGGCACGTGCGCCAGTGAACATGATGAGCCCCAGCTATAACCTGAATCAGGATCTGTATGGTTCAAATCCGGGTGAGTCTACTTCCGGTAATCCGAAGTTGGATCCTTTCCGTGCTGATCAGGCAGATTTGGCTTTCGAGTGGTATTACTCGGAAGGTTCACAAGCAGCAATTAACTTCTTCTATAAAGATCTTGAAAGTTTTATTGCTCGCGCAGCTGATGCTGAAACCATCACAGTTAATGGAACGGATTATTTGGTGTCACGCCCAATTAACGGTAGTGGTGGTTACATTCGTGGTTATGAATTGTTGTGGCAACAATCGTTTGATTTCTTGCCAGCACCTTTCAATGGTTTGGGTATTTACACCAACTATTCACACAATGAATCCAACGTAGAGCAATTCGTACCGCTGCACAGCTCTTACAAAGCACCTTTGACCGGCTTGTCAGAAGACGTTGCCAACTTCACTCTCTGGTATTACATCAATGGTTTTGAAGCACGTACCTCTTATAGCTATCGCAGTGCTTTCCAACGCGATATCAATTTGGTGATGGGTGAAGAGGGTGTGAACGATGATGAAGGTTATTGGGATTTGAGTTTGTCTTATGAATTTAATGAGCATTACAAAGTTTATTTCCAGGTACAAAACCTGACGGATGAACCTTACAGAACTTATGGTTTGGAATCCAATAATCCCAACCATATCAACAAGTACGAAGAGTTCGGTACTCGCTACTCCCTGGGCGTGAACTGGAAGTTGTAATTAACTGGAAAATGTAGTGGAACTTAGAGCACAGGATGTGCTCGCTTTTTTGTCCATTTTGGGTGGTAATTATGACTTTTTTAAAAACGCTGATAGTTTTTCTATTGGTTGCGTTTCTTTCTGCCTGTGCCGGGCATTCTGCGAATGATTCCGGTAATGCAAAAAGTAGTGCGACCAGTTCTGTTGCAAGTTCCCGGGCTGTGATGCCCAAAGCTGCTCAATTTTATGCGGGAGCAGATTTATCTTACGTCAATGAAATGCAGGATTGTGGTGCTGAATATCGCTTTAAAGGCACTGCATATGATCCTTTCGTTTTATTTGCCAATGCCAAAACCAATTTGGTGAGAGTTCGCCTTTGGCATAATCCACATTGGACTCAGTACAGCAATATTCGCGATGTCACCAAAACAATTCAGCGTGCAAAAGATGCAGGCATGAAAGTGTTGTTGGATTTTCATTATTCTGATACTTGGGCTGATCCTGAAAAACAATTTATTCCTGCTGCATGGGAATCTTTGCATGCAGATACGCCCGCACTTGCACAGGCCATGTACGACT
>CAMLRJ010000137.1 GCA_946482345.1 uncultured Cellvibrio sp. | reverse complement strand
TCAATTAATCCGGCGACCGGTAAAGTGTGGGGTGCAGATTTTCCGATGATTCGTGTGCGTGATTGGGTAGCGAGTCAGGCTTGCCTTGCTGATCTATTAGGCATTGATTGCTGGGCTGCAATTGTTGGCGGGAGTTTGGGTGGTATGCAGGTAATGCGTTGGGCATTGCAATATCCACGGCGTATTCGTCACGCCATTGTGATTGCATCCGCATTGAAATTGTCGGCGCAAAATATTGCGTTTAATGAAGCGGCACGCAAAGCGATTATGAGCGATCCCAATTTTCATGATGGATATTATCTGGATCATGACAGTTTGCCAAAAAATGGTTTGGCGATTGCGCGCATGATCGGGCACATCACTTATTTATCTGATTACGCCATGGGTGAAAAATTCGGACGTGATTTGCGTAGCGGCAATTTTAATTTGGGCAATGCAGAGCCGGTTGAATTTCAAATTGAAAGTTATTTGCGTTATCAGGGTGATAGTTTTGCTAATACCTTTGATGCTAACTCTTATTTGCGTATTACCAAGGCGCTGGATTATTTTGATCTTGCGCGTGAATACGATGATGATCCAGTGCTGGCATTTAAGCAGGCAAGTGCAAAATTTTTAGTGATTTCATTCAGCACGGATTGGCGATTTGCACCGGAGCGCTCGCGTGAAATTGTCAATGCATTAGTGGGTGCAAACAAATCCGTCACCTATGCTGAAATTGAATCCAAATTTGGTCACGATGCTTTTTTATTGCCAGATGAACGCTATCAACAAGTATTTGCGCGTTACATGGCTGGTGTGAGTGTATAAGATGCGAATAGACTTAAATGAAATTCAACATTGGATTCCACAACAAAGTCGTATTCTCGATTTGGGTTGTGGCGATGGCACTTTGCTGAAATATTTAATCGATACCAAACAAGTGCAAGCTTATGGTCTGGAAATTGATCCCGAGCAAATCAATATTTGTATCGATAAGGGTTTAAATGTGATCGAGCAAAACCTGGATCGTGGTCTTGGTAATTTTGCTGATAAAAGTTTTGATACTGTGTTAATGACCCAGGCTTTGCAAACATTGCATTTCCCGCATTTGGTATTGGACGAAATGCTGCGAGTAGGCAAGGAATGTATTGTGACATTCCCCAATTTCGGGCATTGGAAGGCGCGTTTTCATTTATTTACCCGTGGTCGTATGCCTGTGTCTGATTTGTTGCCTTACGAATGGTACGACACACCTAATATTCACTTTTGTACTTTTAAGGATTTCGAAGTGCTGTGTCATGAACGACAAATTAAAGTTATTCATCGACAAGTGGTTAATGAATCTTCGCAAGGTTTTTTCAAAGACATAATGCCGAATTTATTTGGCGAAACTGCTATCTATCATTTGAGTAAATCCTGATGAAAACGTTATGGCTTGGATTTTTGTTGTGCATCATGTCAAGTGTTACCGTTGCACAAATTGATCAAACCAAAGAAATTATCACTTCACAAAAAGCGGGCGATTACACAGTTCATTTCAATGTGTTTAATTCTTCAGATATTCCTGCATCAGTTGCTGAACAATTTAAGTTGGTGCGCGGTAAAGATCGCGCCTTGGTCAATATCAGTCTGGTCAAAACTGAAAATGGAAAAACCAGTTTGGGATTGTCCGCGATAGTGTCGGGCAGCACTCGCAATTTAATGCAACAAAAACAGGATTTAAAATTTATTGAAGTGAAAGAGGCAGATGTCACTTATTACCTGGCGCCTTTTGTGTTTAACAATGAAGAATTGTTGTATTTTGATATTAAAGTAAAAGCCAATGAAAGTTCTTCGCCGATTTTGGTGCAGTTTAATCGGACGCTTTATAAGGATTGAGAAAGCCTTACCCCCTCCTAACCTCCCCCTTGGCAGGGGGAGGGACCTTTACTCCCTGCTTAATACGGAGTGCAATTTGTTCCCTCCCCTGCCAAGGGGAGGGTTAGGGTGGGGTAAGGTTTAACTACAAACAAAACCCCAAAAGAAAATCAAATGACTCAAAAAATAATCCTCGCCAGTGGCAACGCTGGAAAGCTGCGAGAGTTTCAACAGCTACTCGGCGGGTGTGGTTTTGAAATTTATCCGCAGTCTGATTTTTTTTCTGAATCAGCAGAAGAAACCGGATTAACGTTTGTTGAAAATGCGCTGATCAAAGCGCGTTATGCCTGCATCAAAACGAATTTACCGGCGATTGCCGATGATTCCGGTATTGAAGTGGATGCACTGAATGGCCGCCCGGGAATTTATTCGGCCCGTTATGCGGGTGTTGATGCAAATGATGAAAAAAATAATGCGTTACTGTTACAAGAATTAATCAACGTGCCTGAAGAAAAGCGCACGGCGAGGTATCACGCGGTATTGGTGTATATGCGCCATGCGGAAGATCCAACGCCTGTGATTTGTCATGGTGTCTGGGAAGGTTTGATTTTGCGTGAACCGCGTGGTGTTGGCGGTTTTGGTTATGACCCGCTGTTTTATGTTCCGTCTCATCAATGCGCATCAGCGGAATTAAGTAAAGAAGAAAAAAATCGAATCAGTCATCGCGGTAAAGCGATGAAGGAGTTACTGCAAAAAATGTCGGCGATGGTAAATTTCTAATGTCGTTGATACTGCCACCGCTTGCACTTTATGTTCATATTCCCTGGTGTATTCGTAAATGCCCTTATTGCGATTTTAATTCGCATCAATCCGATCATAATATTCCTGAGTCTGAATATGTTGATGCATTACGGCATGATTTACAGCAGGATCAGATTTTGGCTCAAGGACGTAAACTCAGCAGTATTTTTTTTGGCGGGGGAACTCCCAGTATTTTTTCTGCAGCCGCTATTGCGAAAATTTTACAGGATGCAGAAGAGATTATTGGTTTTGAAAATAATATAGAGATAACCTTGGAGGCTAACCCGGGCACATTTGAACAGGAAAAATTTTCGGGTTTTCGACTGGCAGGAGTGAATCGATTATCCATCGGCATTCAAAGTTTTCAAAATCGCCAATTACAATTGCTTGGACGAGTTCATAATAGCAATGAAGCTTTGCGTGCAGTGGAAGTTGCGCGTAAAGCGGGGTTCGATAATATCAATCTGGATTTAATGCACGGGTTGCCGGAACAAAATCAGGATGCGGCCGTTGCTGATTTGCAGCAAGCAATTGCTTTATCGCCAGAGCATATTTCCTGGTATCAGTTAACGATTGAACAAAATACCGCGTTTTATTCAAAGCCGCCGATACTGCCGGATGAAGAAATTTTGGTAGACATACAAGATGCAGGCCTGGATGTTTTGGCGGCAGCACATTATCGGCAATATGAAATTTCAGCTTATGCCCGTGATCAAAAACAGGCACAACACAATTTAAATTATTGGCAGTTTGGTGATTATTTGGGTATAGGTGCAGGGGCACATGGCAAGATAACGCAACCGGATAAAATTTTTCGATTGTGGAAAACCCGATTGCCAAAACATTATCTTGAATCTGCCTCATCATCAAAAATTTCCACCAATTTAATCGGACATCAAAATGTATTTGGCGGAGGAAGTGATTTATTAGACGAAGCATCTCTTCCGTTGGAATTTATGATGAATGCTTTGCGTTTGATACAGGGGGTCCCACAGGATTTGTTTTCCCAAAGGACGGGGGTGGACTTTTCCAGAATAGAAAATATTTGGCAGCATCTGACAGAAAAAAAATTTGTTGAGATAGCGGACAAATCTATCCGTGCCACACCACTTGGGTATCGTTATCTGAACAAGGTATTACAGGATTTTATCGAACATTAATTATTTATACTCAGCTCTTGTTTCCTGCAGGCATTTTGCCGTATCTTCTCTCTGCTATTAAGGCAAGCAAGCAGGTTAACAATTACGATTAACAGGTAAGTTTATGCGTACATTCATAGGCGCGTTGGCGCGATATTTTACCTATCTGGTTTTTTGGTTGTTGTTGGTGCTCATTTGTTGTTTATCTTTGTTATCGGTACCAACACCTCTCCCATCGCAATATCTTTCCTGGCATATTTCCGGATTACATAGATTGGCATCGATCCAGGCGCCTCATTTTCATATTGATAAAGGTCAGTTGCGCGAAAAGCACAAAAGTTTATTTGAGAAGGTAGAACAACGTCAGCCCTTGTCAGGGAGTGAGTGTGAAAGTTACAGGCAGTTATATCAGCAATTGTTGTTAATGGATCAGCATAAATTCAGTATGTTTGATACCCAGCTCAGTGTTGTTAATAATTTAGCGATGACAGAAAAAAATAATGTTGGTGGTTTTGGTATTGAGGGATCTCATGATCATCATGACTTGTCATCGCGCAATAACTTCTCCGAAATAAATAATTCGATGAATTATTTGCAACAGCATCCATACAGTCAGGATTGGTTTTTTTCATGGCGACGAGTTGAACAAGCGCTTTTTATTTATAAAAATTTAAATGATGTGTTATTTCATTTGGCAACTGTTCCGCACACCAAATCTATACCTTATATGCCTTTGGATTCGAGTGCAGAACCAATTCAACAGTTATTTGAATCCATGTTATTTCATTTCAAGCAGGCACAGTTTTCGATTATTAATACACCCGAGTACAATCATCAACTGGGTTTAGCGCTCAATAAATATCAAGAATTAATTGAAATGAATCAGGCGATTATTTATCAGAGTTTGTCGCCGTTGGAATTAAAATTGGTGGGTAATTGGGGTGGTTGGAGATCGCTGACTCCGGCAGTCAGCGATGAGATCGATTACTGACCCATTTCTATATCGTAATCAATAATCACAGGAAGATGACTGGAGAAAGGTTGTTTTTTGTAGATAATTGCGTATTCCACTTTGTTGCCCAAGCTGTTTGACACAACCTGGAAATCTGTACGCCATCCATCTCCTTGTCCAACAGTTCCGCTGGGCCACCAACTGTATTCATCATTGTCACGATTCACTTTTCGAAACGCGTCGATGTAACCAATTTGATTGAAAAGTTGACTTAACCATTGACGCTCGTGAGGTAAAAATCCAGAGTTGTGTTGATTGGCAATACTATTGGCAACATCTTTTGCTGTGTGCGCCATTTGCCAATTACCACAGAAAATATATTCGCGACGTTTGCGGGTTATTTTGTCGAGATGTGCCTGGAAATCATCGAAGAATTTAATTTTTACTTCTTGTGATTCAGCTTCGGATGAAGCGCTTGGTGCAAGCAATGAGCCTATGCTCAATTGTTCGAAATCTACTTGCAGATAACGCCCTTCCATGTCTACGCCCGACGCAAAACCCAATCCATAAATTAATGCTTTGGGTTGGTGTCGGCTGTAAATGGCAACACCATTGTAATGTTTGGTTCCGGAATCAAAAAAATAGGTGAAATACCCATCAAGTTGGAATTCCGGTTTGGTATCAATTTCGCGCTCAAGTGCACGTAAATCCTGTAAGCATATAAAATCGGCGTCTTGACTGGCGAGCCACGTAAATAGACCGCGTTTTGCGGCCTGGTGAATACCATCGACGCTAAGACTAATAACTCTCATGTTAGCCCCTTGATAACGGACTGTGTATGATACCCGAGCTTGATTAAAAAGTGTTACCGATCCTAACAAGAATGTTACGGATTAACTCATTTTTTCATTGTGTTAGTAGAGTTTGATGAAAATGGGTCTGGCCTACTCGCCTTACCTCATTGTTGTTATTCTATCTGTCCACTCTTTCTTATAGTTCATTAATGAGAAGTTTGCATGCAAAACTATCAAAACGATTTTATCCGCTTGGCCATTTCTCATGGCGCTTTATGTTTTGGTGAATTTACTTTGAAGTCTGGTCGTACCAGTCCTTATTTTTTTAACGCAGGCCGCTTTCAAACCGGAAGTGCATTGGCTGCGTTGGGGCGCTTTTATGCAGCTGCCGTTCATGATTCAAAAGTAGAATTTGACTTGTTATTTGGCCCTGCATATAAAGGTATTCCCCTTGCTGCATCAACCGCCATAGCCTTGGCGGATGGATATGAAAAGGATCTCCCTTATTGTTATAACCGAAAGGAGGTCAAGGATCATGGTGAGGGCGGGTTAATGGTGGGTGCTCCTCTCAAAGGTCGGGTGTTGATAGTGGATGATGTGATCACTGCCGGGACTGCAGTGCGTGAAGTGATGGATATTATTCGCAATGCCGGTGCTGAACCTGCTGCAGTAGTAATAGGTCTAAATCGCATGGAGAAGGGCAAGGGAGAATTATCAGCAATTCAGGAAGTGGAACAAACTTTCGGTATTCCCGTGATTAGTATCATTAATTTGAATCACATAATTGATTATCTTAAGCAGCAACCTGATCAAGCTATGATGGTTGAAAAAATTTCGGCTTATCGCAAAACCTACGGGGTGGATTAATTCGCCGTTTTTAAACAGCGTGAGAGAACGATGACAAAATTTTTTTTAACACTATTGATGATGTGTTTTATTTCGGCAGCTGTTCAGTCAGCTACAAAAAACACAGGTAAGGTCATCTATCGTTACAAAAATAGCGATGGTGTACTGGTGATGGATAACAAAATTCCTGCGGAATATTCCGGTAAGGGGTATGAGATTGTTTCGATAACCGGAAAGGTTATCAAGGTGGTGCCACCTTCTCTGACAAAAGAAGAAGTCGAGAAGCAAAAAGCAGAAAAAATTGCCAAAGAGGAAAGGCTGAAAGCCGATATAGACCTCAAACGCAGTTATAGCGCGGTGTCTGATATAGATGCTGCCAAAGAGCGTAATTTAGCAAGCTTACAAGCAAATTTGGCAATACTGCGAGCCAACTTTGAGTCCACCAAACAGGAGCTTGCAAGGGAAACCAGTCGAGCTGCTTCATTGGAACGAAGTGGGCGGCAAGTGAATAAAGATATTTTGTCGAAAATTGAAAGCTTGCAGAAAAAAGAAAACGACATGATGCAGCAAATCAAGCAAAGAGAAAATGAACTCAAGATAGTGTCTGATAAATTTGATCAGGATAGAAAACGTTTTATTGAGATCACACAACCATCTTCAGTCACATCATCGGTTCCATCCTTGTAGTTTATTGTCAGGTCGAAAAGAATTATTTTTCGACCTGACAATAAAATTATTTACTGCGTTTTTTGTTGGTAATCAATGTGCCTACACCAGCGTCAGTGAAAATTTCCAATAACACGGCATGATCAACGCGGCCATCAACAATATGCGCACTGGTGACACCTGCTTTTACGGCATCCAGTGCACATGCAATTTTGGGCAGCATGCCGCCATAAATAGTGCCGTCAGCAATCAAACCATCGACTTGTTCAGTGCTTAAACCTGTTAAGACTTTACCCTGTTTATCCAATAGACCGGACACATTGGTTAACAGCATTAATTTTTCAGCTTTTAAAAATTCAGCGATTTTTCCTGCAACCAAATCCGCATTGATATTGTAAGACGCGCCTTTTTCGTCAACGCCAATAGGCGCAATCACGGGAATAAAATCGCTGTTGATCAGCATGTCGATGACGGCTGTATTGACGTTTTCCACTTCGCCAACATGACCTATATCAAGGATTTCCGGTGCCTGCATTTCCGGTGTTTTGTGTGTGACCGTTAATTTTTTGGCGCGTATTAACTGGCCATCTTTTCCGGTTAAACCAATTGCTTGCCCGCCATTGCGATTGATCAGGCTGACAATTTGTTTATTAACTGTTCCGCCCAATACCATTTCCACTACATCCATAGTCGCACTGTCGGTCACGCGCATACCGTTAATAAATTCGGATTTAATATTAAGCTTTTCCAACAGGCTGCCAATTTGTGGCCCGCCGCCATGAACCACAACCGGATTCATTCCTACAAGTTTCATCAACACAATATCGCGCGCAAAACTGTTTTGCAGGGCTTCACCTTCCATCGCATTGCCGCCAAATTTGACGACTATGGTTTTGTTGGTAAAACGTTGAATGTATGGCAGTGCTTCGGTTAAT
>CAMLRJ010000136.1 GCA_946482345.1 uncultured Cellvibrio sp. | reverse complement strand
CTGCCCGCCAGATCAATCACATAGTTGGAGCTTGATGGAGGTTCAGCAACAGGCACTGTTCCGCCTTGTAAAACATTCAGTGGGCCTAATGCACCCATCAACGTTCCATCAGAATTTCGTGGTGTCCAGTTGGAAATTAACATGGCATCGGTCATGGCTTCATTCAAACGACCATCAGGCGAAAAATGCACATTAAAAACCGCCATAGTCGGTTCGGTATTTTGTGGTGCAGGCAAACTTGGATTGGGGTCGCCAACATTTTGTCCATCAATTTGCACGTACATACGCCAGTGGTTGGGTGAAGTTAATGGATCAGCAGGATCATAATTTTGCTTCACAAAAAACTGACGCATGATATGCGGATTACCCAGGCTGTCATACACAGTATTGGAAGTTGCATGGTTGTAAGTTTGTTGATCGTTGGGATCAAATGCATTGATGGGAACTTCAGTAAAAAAGTTAGGCACATTGATTGAACCAAACATACTGCCACCAAAAACAGGCACTGTTGGTTGACTCGAAACAATGGTGTAGCCTTCATCCATAGTGATATTAATTTCACCACCAATTTTTACAGCTTGTGTTGCATTGTTAACTGTTTGTGCTGCACCTTGACTGCCTTGAATGTCGGCGGCGCCACCGGCAACATTAAAAGAAAATTCCAGATCGCGACCAGTTGCGGATGTGATAACCAAATTTCCATTCGTATCCAGATCCGCACTAATGCCAAATAAAGTGGTTGAACTCAAATCATTAATTTCATCACGTAATGCAGTGAAATCAGGAATATCGGTGCTGGTTAAAGTCACACCATTAACCATAAAACTACCATTGTTGGTAAAAGCAGTCGGTGGAACTGCTGCAGGATTGGTTCTGAATAATGTTGCCGTTGTGGTTGCCGTTGCTTGCACACCCGCCAATGCATTTAATTCAGATGCAGTTTCATCCGCACTCGCACCGTATTGACTGATATAAGTCACAGGTGCACCTGTAGGGCCTTGCAAAACCAAAGTGTGTGAACCGTAATTATTGGTTACTTCCGGAACACCATTGGTCACTGTGCTCGCACCATTAATTGCTGTTGTTAAGGGGTTGGCATTAGATGGTCTTGCCACTGTATTCACCGGTGTAATTGCAATCGTTGAATCAACACCGGATGCCAAATCACGAAAACGCAAAGTGTTGGTTGCAGTATCTGCATAAGCTTCCACATTCACTGGTGTCACAGAATCAAAGTTGGCAGAGTTAATCATGTTAGCCAGAGATGTCAGTGATGTTGCGTTACCTGTATTTAATGTAATAGGCACTGTGGTAGTAACACCGGTTACAGGATCAGTGCGGGAAATATCAAAGTTGGTTTGATTGGCGGGTGAAAATGTAATGCTGGGTGGAACTGTGATTGCCGTATTCAACACCAGCACTTCAGTTGAAGCTGATCTTGCTCCGATTTGTGCTTCACCTATACCGGTACCATTACTGGTAAATGCTGTACCTACAGATTCCCTTACCTGCTCTCTCGAATCCAAATTAAAAGAAGCATTCACAGCAGTGGTTTGTCTTGGTGGTTGTGAGGACACATCCACTTGTAGATTACCGAGAATACCACCGATAGTGCCTTCTTCATCCGCAGAAAAACCCTGCAAACGTGCGCCGACACTATTCACAATATTGCCCTGATTATCCAAACCAAATGCGCCAGCGCGAGTAAATAATTGTCCTTCATCACCTTGCACAATAAAAAATCCTGATCCATTAATTGCCAGATCCAATTCGTTTTGCGTAAATTTTAAATTGCCTTGGCCAAATTGCTGACGAATTAATTGTGTAGTAACACCACTGCCCGGCGTAACAGAACCACCGCCCAATAATGAACTGGTATAGACATCACCAAATTCAGCGCGGGAAGATTTGAATCCCATAGTGCTGGCATTCGCAATATTATTTCCGGTAACTTGTAAATCCGTATTAGCTGCACGAATTCCACTGAGAGCGGTATTAAATGACATGATTCACCTCGTCTGTGCGCGTTTAAAAATTAATTAAATTGAAATTAATTAAATTGTTTAACATCTTTAACATTGACCGGACCAATTCCAGCCAGATTTAAAATTAATTCACCATCTTCGTTAATGCTGACGCTATTCACGTTTGCACTCAACGATGTTTTTAAGGATTCTGCTTTACCATTTTGTGTTGCCGTTACTTCAAATCGATATACGCCAACTGCAGCACCATTATCAGGAGCTTTCCAATCCAGAAGTTTTCCGTTGATTTCAATATTCTGTCCATCCCAACGGAAAACATTTTCACCTTTGCTGAGTTCGCCAACAGGAATCGATTGCACCAAAGAACCCACTTCATCGTAAATTGAAATTTTAGTGTCTTTGGTGGTGTAATCCAGATTCACCATGCCCGAAACCAAACCACCTGCGAGCAATGTACTTTTATCCGTTTCAACACTCACACTGCGACCAACCAGAGAAGATGCTTGCAATGCATTGGTTGACATAAAACTGGTAAAGTTTTTATTCAAACGTTCCAGGCCTTCAACCGAACTAAATTGCGCAAGTTGTGCAACAAATTCACTGTTGTCCTGTGGCTCCAATGGATTTTGATTTTTCATTTGCGTGATCATCAATTCCAGAAATGCGGCTTGACCCAATTCATTATTATTTTTTTTGGTCTCGGTCTTTTTGTTAATGCTGAGATTATCGACCGCACCAGTATTGGTTGTTGAAGATACCATGGACATGATTAACTCCTTATTGACCTAAAGTCAGTACACGCTGCATCATTTGTTTAGCTGAGTTCATCACTTCAACATTCATTTGAAAAGAACGTGAAGCCGAAATCATGTTGGTTAACTCTTCAACCGGATTCACATTGGGGTAAAACACATAACCTTCTGCATCCGCTTTTGGATGATCAGGTTCATAACGACGAACCAAAGGCGCATCACTTTCTACAATCGCATCGACTTTTACACCGGCAATTGCTGGCGCATCCTGATCACTCACGGCATAACTACTCATCACTTGTTGATGGATGGATGAAAAAACCGGATGACGTGCACGATAAACTTCTTCAATACTGGAACTGGCTGATTCAGCGTTGGCTAAATTGCTGGCGGTGGTATTCAAACGCAAACTTTGTGCGTTCATTCCGGTTCCCGCTATATCAAAAATATTTCCGAGTGCCATGTTTGTTCACCTCAACCATTGAATGATTGGAATTAATCGCCACGAATTGCAGTGCGCAATCCGGTGAATTTGCTATTTAAAAATTGAAAACTGGCTTGAAAAGCCAAAGTATTTTTCATGTATTCCGCATGTTCAATTTGATCTTCAACTGTGTTGCCATCCAAAGATGCTTGTTGCGGAACGCGATACAATTCATCGCCCTGATCTGAAAAACCAATCGCTGTCATATGTAATTGATTGGTTTTTTGCATGGAGAATCGATCAGTGGTTTTACTGGCGTTTTGCAAAGCTGTTTTGAAATCCAGATCTTTCGCTTTGTAGCCAGGCGTATCAGTGTTGGCCAAATTATCCGCCAGAACCGATGCACGCTCACCACGAAATCTCAACGCCTTCTCGTGGATACCCAATGCTGCTTCAAATGATATGCCCATGATCTTGTCTCTGAAAAATTGCCGGTGTATTTCCGTTTCCAGATGTTTTGCAACCAGTGTGCCAAACTCATAAATAACCGTATCTATTTGATTTTTATAGTTTTTATTTTTATATTCAAGTAAAGAAGGCGGCAACAAAAGCGGTTAATTGAAGGAGCAGTAATTGCAAGCGGCAAGCTGTTGCCGGTGGTAATTAATAGGAAGAGCTGGAGGATTTAAAAAACTAACAGAGAAAAACGATCAGATCGCCCGATAATAAATGCCAGGCTCGCATTTCATCATTTCAAATAAACCGGGGACACCGGATAAGCTTTCTGATGATCCTACGTATAAAACACCGTTGGGTTTAAGGCATGAGTGAATTTTTTTCAGTATTTGTTGTTTTAAATCGGCATTGAAATAGATGAGAACATTGCGACAATACACTATGTCGAATTTTCCAAGTGAAGCAAAAGAATCCATTAAATTTAATACACGGAACTCCACCCTTTCTTTTACAAAAGGCTTGATGGTCCAACTTTCTAAATCAGAATTATCAAAATAACGTTCCAGTCTTTCTTGTGAAAGCCCTCTGGACACAGAGAGTTTGTCGTAACGACCGGATTTTGCGTGCTCCAGGATACTGGTCGATAAATCAGTTGCAATAATCTGCACAGGTTTTTGCAAAATTCCCATTTGTTGTCGTTTGAATTCTTCCACCATGATGCTAATAGAATAAGGTTCCTGCCCCGACGAACAAGCGGCGGACCATATCCTGACTGGCCCCATGGATTTGGCATTTATCAATTGCGGGAAATGTACATTTTTTAAATGATCATAAGGATAACTGTCGCGAAACCAGAAGGTTTCATTGGTTGTCATTGAATCAATGACCTGATCGCGTAATCGTCGGTTGGTATTCTGCTTTAGCAGTTGAATCAATTCACCCAGATTATCAATATTATTATCTTCTACGACTTTGCGAATGCGGTTGGACACCAGATATTGTTTGTTTTCTCCAAGCGCAATCCCGCAGGCATCTTCCAAAAACTGTCGAAATTGATTGAAGTCATTTTGGTCCATCGATTAATTCCCGAATCATAAAACTGGATCTTTAATTAGTAATCTTATTCACCCGGTAACAAACTTTCGCCTGTTATCGCCAGTACCCGATCATTTACTCTTTTTGCCAATTCATCAGGATTGAATTTTGCCAGAAAATCATCTGCACCTACTTTTCTAACCATTGCTTCATTAAACACACCGCTTAAAGAAGTGTGTAACACTATGTGTAAATCTTTAAGAGAATTGTTGTTACGCACTTCAGCAGTGAAGGTATAACCATCCATTTCCGGCATTTCAATGTCGCAAATAATCATCACTAATTCTGTGTAAGGATTTTTACCGGCGGCCAATAACTCTTTCAAATAACTCAATGCTTCTGCACCATCTTTTTTGGTAGTGGTTTGTATGCCCATACCTTCCACAACACGCTGAATTTGTTTTCGTGCGATGGTGGAGTCATCAACAATCAGAACATGTTTCTGTACTACTTTTTCAGCAATTCCATCTTCAATAATACCGGCCGATACGTCTTCTTTCATCGGCGAGACTTCAGCCAGAATTTTTTCTACATCAATAATTTCAACCAGTTGATTCTCCACCTGGGTAACTGCAGTCAGATAATGTTCTTTGCCCGCACCTTTGGGTGGTGGATGAATATCACCCCAATTCATATTCACAATGCGTTCGACAGAGCGCACCAGAAATCCCTGAGCGGTTCGGTTGTATTCGGTGATGATGACAAAACAGCTTTCAATTTCAGTTAAGGCTTTGCGACCGATTGCCAGATTCAAATCCATGATCGGTATGGTTCCGCCACGAATATGGGCGACACCGCGAACAACATGATTACGCCCCGGAATTGCATTAAGCGGAGGACATTGGAGAACTTCTTTGACCTTAAATACGTTGATTCCATACAGCTGCTGACTGTTCAAACGAAACAGCAAGAGCTCCAAACGATTTTGACCCACCAATTGCGTGCGCTGGTTGACACTATCCATTACGCCGGCCATTGTTCACCTCGGTTTGATTCAATCTTGTCTAATAATAAAGGCATAGCTTTTGCTTTGTTGACCTTATAACGGCAGAAATCTGTCGCGCTTTAGAGATTTTCAAGTCATCTGAAGTAGAGCATAGGACAAAAAATGAATCTTCCCAGTTATTTAAAAAGTTATTTTAAAAAGATTTGTTCCATACAACCGAGGTTGTTTGGCATAACGGGTCTTTTTATATTGGGACTGGGTAACCCGCTGCAAGCACAGGTCAGTTCACACAATCTCGCGCAGTTACGCCAGCAGGCCGAAGCTTATCTGCTTGATCATTACCAATCCGAAAACAATGAACGACTTGAAATAAAACTGGGACTTTTTGACCGACGGTTAAATTTAACCGCCTGCAAACAGGACGTTGCCTTCAGCCTGCAAGACTCTGCCGGTATTGGTGGTCAGGTGACGGTAAATTGTCGATGTGATGATTCCCCGGGATGGACTTTTCATCTTCCGGCCCAAGTGGATATCTACAGGCCTGTACTGGTTGCTGCAGTTCAGATATCACGTGGTGATTTACTTGAACAGGCTGACCTGAAGTTTGAAACCCGTGATATCAGTCTGGTGTCGGGCGAGCCTGTGCAACTTCGGGATGTTGTCGGTAAAGCCGCCAAAAGACAAATCAATGCAGGCGATCCAATCCGATCCACGTTCCTCGACCAACCCAAAACTGTTAATCGCGGGGAAACCGTCAGCATCACCGCCAAATCCGGCAGTATTAAAGTTGTGATGCAGGGAACTGCCATGACGGATGGCAAGCTGGGGCAGCACATCAAGGTAAGAAACAATCAATCTGACAGAATTATCAGTGCCAGGGTTGTGGGTCAGGCAGCAGTCGAAATACTGTAAATATTTCAAAAATAGATTAAAGGAACCAGATAAACGGCCGATAGCCTTGAGGGAGACCTTAATCCAGTCACCGACCTTTATCTGATTTACGTTACTCACTTGGGGATTTGATCATGAATTTTGATACCAACAACACCATAGGTGGCAGCGCGCCAAAAGGTACTCGTCGTACCTCCAGCCCTGTCGAACCGGCAGTTTCGGCAACAACTGATGCAACCAAACCCGATGCCAAGGCATCAGCTGATCAGGTGCAGTTGAGTCAGGAAGCAAAAAAATTAGGCCAGCTTCAAGCCAAAATTGATTCATCTCCAGACGTCAATCTGGAAAAAGTGAATGAAATTCGCCGGGCTATTGCAGAAGGCAAGTTTCATGTTAACCCCGAGCGGATCGCTGAAGCTCTGCTCAATCAGGAAGAATTGCTCGGGTAAAACTTTATTGCGGCCAAACAACACCCCAAGGTTGTGAGGCAGGCTAATTTTTCGCTTAAAGATAGAGGTTGCTATGGATATTAATTCCCTTCGCCAAATGATCGAGCAAGATAAAACGGCTCTCCATGAATTGGCTGACTGTTTAATTAAAGAACGTGAGTGTCTGGAAAAACGCCAACTTGCACCCATGCAATCCTTAATTGAACGCAAAATTCAATTGATCGAACAAATTTCCCAACAAGTAAAGTTTCGCGCACAGGTTCTGTCCAAACTAAACTTACCGCAAACCGCCGAAGGTTGGAGCCAATTCCTCAACCGTCATCCACTCACCAAACCACTTGAAGCCGAATGGCAAACAGTAGTTGCTTGTTACGAAGAATGTCAGGCACTCAATCAGGTAAATGGCAAACTCATATCCCGCTCGGAAAAAACCTTCGGGCATATTTTGAATTTGATCCGCGGGCAAGTCGCAGCACCGTCTCTTTATGGCGCTAATGGTGCCAGTAAAAATCAGGCAACGGGGTCTTATACGCTTGCCAAGGCGTAGGTTTGATAGCCCGTTGCCAACAAAAGTAACCTCATGTAGGCTTCGACCCGTTAACAATATTGTTTACGGAGGAAGCCATGACGGATAAATCACCTACAAAAAAGCCCAGACTAAACTCAAAAGATACGGAGTGGGAATCTAATGGACATCACCGAACGCTCCTACAGCGGCCGCACTTTTCGTCCGCGCCCCGAAATCCATATGGAAGACAACGGACAACTGTTGATCGTCGCCACTCCCTGGGGCAACCGGGGCGCCGCCAAAAAAGTGATCGAGTGCATTCGCGACTTTTATCTTTCGGCCCGTAACGACCAGGAAGTCACCTCGCCCTTTCAGATGCTGACCTGCCTCTCGCCCGCCGCCAACAATCTGCGCGTGTCGGTCATGCTCGCCAACGATATGCTTTACCGTGAAGACAACAAATCCGAATACGTTTCGGGAGTGGAACTCTTCGTCGCCTGCCGGGTCGACCAGGAACTGGTGTGGACGCAGGTGGGACA
>CAMLRJ010000135.1 GCA_946482345.1 uncultured Cellvibrio sp. | reverse complement strand
AACTTCGGCACTCTCTTCAGAGGTCAGGGGCTGGGTTCATCAACCATGCAAGACCGTCTGACAGCATTCCAACCTATTTGTAATGGCACCATTCAAAACCCAGTTTAAAAGTGTGTGTGTAGCTGCAGCCCGTATCCTCTGGATACGGGCTTTTTTATTTTTGCATAAATCATTTTTTGCTGGTTCACTTCTATACTCTGATAATTAATTACATTGGGACAATCTATGAAATTACCTGCTTTATGTGCGGCGATCTTTCTATTGACGACCACAGCTGAAGCCAAAATTCTCTGGCAAGCGGACTTTGAAACAGGTGACACTAAACAATGGCATTACATTGTGAACCCTGAAGCAACTTCAGCCTCGAAAGAATGCAGTTTTGATGGAAAATATTCCGGAAAAATATCGCTCACCGGTGAAGATAAATTTTTGTGGAAAGGTCGCGCCGATTTGAATCGCAGTGAATTTCATTTCACACCCGAAAAAAAGAGTACCCATGAAGGCAAGGAAACTTTTTATGGATTCAGTTTTTATTTGCCAGAAGCTTTTAGTAATGAAGGCAGGCACGAATTGGGCTATTGGGAATCTGATAAAGACTGGCAACAAATCATGCGCTTTAATATAGATGGCGAAGACTTTTCATTTAAAGAAACATCAAGAGATTCCGCTTTCTGGACTCAAAAAAATGGCGCCAAAGCAAAACAATGGCACAAGGTTGCCATGCATATTTTCTGGTCAACCGATCCTGAACAAGGCTTTGCAGAAGTTTGGCTGGACGGAAAAGCAATGGGCAAACATCACTTCCAAACATTGCCCAATAAAAAAGCCGATATGTTTAATCAGGTCGGAATTTTGCGAAACCAACAGCAAAAAACAGAAGTAATTTATGTTGACAAGGCATTTGTCACAGACAACCTGACTGAACTATTGGAAACTGATGCCAGTCTGATCGGTAAGAAATGTCAATAATTGGGGATACCATTAAGCATGCGATTTATTAGCTTATTATTGTTGTTAATTCATTTAATCGCCTGCAGTGATGGCGGTGATGAAAAATCGCAAAACACTCAATCTTCATCCACTAACATCAGTGTCAATTCTTCATCACAAACTTCTTCAAGCAGTACAAACATTTCTTCTTCGTCAAGCTCAACCAGTTCAGCTGCATCCTACTCATTGGACTCTTATGACTGGGGACAAACCATAGTCACCAACAACACCAAATTAATTCCAAATAAATCAGCTCTTTTACGTTTGCATATTTTAAATAATCAATCCACACCCGTTCCCGACATACAAGCACAAGCCATATTAAATAATACGACCACACCGCTAACTATTACCAAACCAGCACAATTACCTGCTACAAAAAATGTGAATGCAACCAATCAATCTTACAGAATTGTGCTGGATAAAACGCTAATGCAACCCGGCTTGAATATTAGTGTCACCATTGCCGGAGCTGAACAAACCATTACGCCCATTTTTGGTATTGAAAATAAGTTATATATCACACTGGTACCCATCAGAATTACCAAACCCACGACTGGTGAAACTACTACTGGTGTTGTGCCGAATTTACAAACAATTAGAAATGGATTTTTGCGATTATGGCCTTTTAGTGAAATCAATTTGCAAACGCGTGCACTCTACACTTCGTCTGCAGAAAACGCCGATGATATGGAAGATGTTTTACCGGAAATTGCCGAATTACGAGAGCTGGATAACGAAAGAAGTCATTACTATGGTTTTTTCAGCGATGATATTTACAGTCTTTTTGATTTCGATGGTTTTGGCGGGATTGCTTATTTAAGCTCAACTGCCGGTATCGGCAGCGACCGTGATCCCGGCCTTTCAATCATGCTGCATGAAGTTGGGCACAATTTCAGTTTGCATCATATTAATTGTGGAAACCCGGTGGAATACGATTCACTTTATCCCTACAGCACAAACTCCATAGGAACACTCGGGGTCAACGCTGATTTCTCCATGTTTTATCAACCCGCCAATTATCGCGATGTCATGAGTTATTGCTCACCTGAGTTTGTTTCAGATTATTCCTATAAAAAAGCACAGGATTATTTGGAGCAAAATCCATCGCGTGCATTTCGATCAACCAGCCTGCAAAAAACGGCAGCTTCGATCCAAAGCAGCTGGTTTATCAGCGGACAAATTCTCACTGACAATTCAATTAAATTACGCAGACTCATTCCTGTAAATCGCCAATCAACATTTCAGGAAAACGGCCAATATCAACTAATCATTACCGACACAACAGGCAATACACATAAACAATTTTTTGACACCCGAAAATTGGATCATGCAAATCAGAATTCTGCACAATTTTTTTCATTATTTATTCCTTATACCGAAATCCAGAAATTGGAAATTTATCAATCTGACAAATTAATTTTTAGTCAAACCGAATCTCCCTCGCAAGCTAATTCAACCTCCGCCATCCAAATGCAAAAAACAGCTTCGAATACACCGACCGTTTTCTATCAGAACAATCAAACCTGTTTAAGCTGGGATAATCAAAATTACGATTCAGCCAGCCTGATCCTGACACAAGACGAAGGTCAAACTACCGTTTTTATGGATGCCACCAGCAATCCCTATTGCGTGGATTTCCTCATCCCCACAGATGCAAAAGAGTGGCAAACTTTATTGCGTAAGGGTTTGAGTGTTGATCAGTATTGGCAATCGTATTAATTAACTGCGCACATTTATCGCCTTAATTGCACCTTTTTACTTATTTGAAATCTTTTTGCGCTTTTCAAAATCCTTGTATAACTTTTCAGCTATATCTTTAATTGAATGACTCCATGCAACATTCTGATTGATTTTGATGTTTGATGTCATATTGCTACTACTAATCAGTATTCTATCTTGAATAACTGCAACCAACTTTCCTGTTTCTGAATCAACAACGACGGCCTCATATGTCAAAGCTCCCAGACCGCCAAGATCACGTACAAGCCCTCTGGTTCCTGTAGCAGACCCAGCATTTTTTGAATGAGGAAAAAATTCTTTCATTCTAAATTCCACTAACAATACATTACCCTCTCTTTTATCGGTTAATGTGAAAACTTTGGATGATTTAAATTTTTTCGACAACATCTTATCCAAATCAAGACTTGAATTCTTAATTTGATCAAGCAACTCTTTTTCCCAAGAAGCCTCCAATTGACGATTGGACTTTTTTGAAAAAATTATTTTTTCGTAAACTGTCGGAAAAAATAGAACTTTATCGTATGCAGAAAAATCAAATTTTTTATCGACGAAGAAAATCGCAAACCGTGACTTAGTCCAATTCTCAAATTGATCTAAATTCGGCGCTGAAGATTGCATGGAAGAGGCTAAACCATTACTACTTCCAGGTAAAAGCGGCGCATCCCCAAAACCAACGCACGGCAATAAAATTGCAATAGTGCCGACTAATGAAGTGAAATAATTTTTAATACTCAACATAAAAACTCTCCAATTACTCTAAACATTTACAGACGCCTTTGCACAAACCAGATTTTTTCCAAAAAAATATCAAAATTGCCTTGTCGATTTCCCTTTTTAGGCGCTTAAACATCCACAAACCCTTTTGTTTAGTGTTTCCCCGAGACATTTTCTGCATATCTGTATAGCGGGCCATTTTCTCACATCACAACTCTAATTGCTCGCTGGTTAGTTCATGCAAATAGCTCTTACTGTAGTATTCACAGCAATCTATCGCATAAGATACAATCCACTGATCTTGAGAGCATTATCAATGAACTCATAGATAACAATATAATCACTACGCCAATCTCAGATATGAATCAAATCAACGAAATTACCCAGATCACTTATGAACAATTTCATAATGAAATTGTTCAGCATTCTCAACCTGTTGTCATACGAGGTCTAGTCAACGATTGGCCAATGGTACAGGCAGCCAAGAAAAATGATCGTGAATTTTGTAATTATCTGAAACGTTTTGATCGTGGTTTAAATTTGGACACCATGACAGGGCCAGCATCTATTAAAGGTAGAATTTTTTATAACTCTGATCTGAGCGGTTTAAATTCTCGCATGGGGCAAAGCAAACTTGCGCCATCACTGGATTATATTCTTGAGCACGCAAAAGACGATCCAGCCCCGTTATTAGCCATGCAATCCGTTGTGATTTCACAATATCTTCCCGGATTACAATTGGAAAATAAATTACGCTTGTTACCGGATACTGTTTCCCCCAGGATCTGGATTGGTGGCCGAGCTATTGTGGCTGCACATTATGATTCAGCGGAAAATATTGCATGCTGTGTAGCTGGCAAACGAAAATTCACTTTGTTTCCACCAGAACAAATTGCCAATCTTTACGTGGGCCCACTGGAGCTCACACCTGCCGGCGCTACCATCAGCATGGTTGATCTTGAAAATCCCGACTTTGATAAATATCCAAAATTTCAACATGCACTTGATGCTGCATTTCAAGCAGTGTTGGAACCTGGAGATGCCATCTATATTCCTTATTTATGGTGGCACAACGTGCAAGCCCTCGACGACCTGAATGTACTGATTAATTACTGGTGGGGAGAGCCGGAAGGAGAACGAATTGACCCGAGAAATGCACTTTATCACGCGATGATGACCATTCGCTTTTTACCGCCGCATTATCGCGATCATTGGAAACACATGTTCGACCACTATGTTTTCCATAAAAATGGTGATCCGGGTGAACATTTACCAGAAGAACGACAAGGTATTCTAAGCCGAACCAAGCCCATCGCTACGATAAAAAAAATGCGACTGGCGTTAGCAAAAGCACTCAGTCGAATTTAACTTTATTGCGGACAATTGTTTATTTAATTTTGCTCATTTTGGATTCACAATGCTGCCGAATAAAATCGGCATGCTTGGGCATTGATGCTACGCGGTTTTGCACTGCGGTACGAATCTTCATCAGTCGCAATTTAAGATCTTCATCCGAAATCATATCAGCAACAGGATGGTAACCTTGCGGCATTAAACCTTGCCCGGACAATACAGCAAACCAACTATCCTCTTTAAATAATTCACTTATACGAGGCATAACTTCACCACGCATTTTGAATAACTCCAATTTTTCTTCCAACGATTCAGGAATCGACATATGCTTCACATAACGCCAAAAATCGGTATCCTCTCGCTCTGTCACTTTATAATGCGCAATTAAAAAATCTTTAACACCTTCATACTCCAAATACATTTCATCGTTATATCGTTTAATCATTCGCTCATTAAATTCATTGCGAGGAAACATAGTCAGAATTTTAGAAATACCCACTTGTACAAGATGAATACTGGTTGACTCCAAGGGCTCAAGAAACCCATTGGATAAACCCAAGGTTACACAATTTTTTATCCAACTTTTTTTTCTAACACCTGTCACAAACCGTAAAATTTTGGGTTCTGCTAAAGCTTTACCATCTAAACGAGATAAAAGCTTATGCGCTGCTTCATCTTCACTGATGTATTGATCGCAAAATACATAACCATTACCGGTTCTATGTTGTAGTGGAATACGCCACTGCCAGCCAGCCTCTCGTGCGGTAGATCGAGTGTAAGGCAATAATTCACCTGCTGATTCACAAGGTACAGCGGCTGCACGATTCACTGGTAGCCAATGACTCCAGTCATAATATCCCGCTTGATAAATCTGCTCGATCAATAGTCCCTTAAAGCCTGAGCAATCAATAAAAAAATCTCCTTCGATTCTTTCACCATTTTTTAATACTAAAGATGAGATACAACCATTCTCTGGATGTTGGTTTACAGTTTCAATTACGCCTTCAATTCGTTTAACACCACGTTTTTCAGCATATCGACGCAAATAGGCCGCATAAAGAGAAGCATCAAAATGAAATGCGTAGTAAATATCAGGCATAACTTTAGGCGGAGGCTCATTGGCTGTACGCATAAACTTTACAAAACGCGAAGCTTCAGTTTCCGCATTAAACTTACTGAAATCGAGTCCGCCACCAGCTTTGTACCAACGCAACCAATAGTGCATAAAACTAATGCCATCCATATCAACACCTATTTTGCCAAATGGATGTATATAGCTATGCCCTAATTTGCGCCAATCAACAAACTCTATTCCCAATTTAAAGGTTGCATTGGTCTCTCTTACAAATTCGTCTTCATCGACTCCCAATACATTTTTATTGAACAAATTTATTAAGGGTAAGGTTGCCTCCCCCACCCCAACAGTTCCTATCTGTTCGGACTCCACCAAAGTAATATTATAGTGGCGACAGCCAATTGTTTTTGAAAAGGCTGCCGCTGCCATCCATCCTGCAGTGCCACCACCGACAATAACTATATTTTTTATCTGCTGATTCATAGTAATTAAAACATCGAAGAATGAGAGGTGTCTGTATTTATTTCAATATGCGACTGCATACTGGGCATAGAGGCTACTTCTGCAGCTATATAATTCAAAATCTTTTGAAATTGTTGAATCTGATCAACACGCGACACCTTTTCAACTAACGGGTCATAAGACTCAGGCATCAAACCATGACCAACTAATATAGATGTCCAGTTTTCTTCTACAAAAGTTTCATCTTCCCGCATAGCAATAAGACCGCGAGAAGAAAATAATTCGATTTTTTCTTCCAGGCTTTTTGGCACAGGCATATTACGTTGCGCATCCCATAAATCTTCTCCATAACGTTGATTCAATTTATAGTGTGCAGCCGAAAAATCCCTAATATTAATTAAATGAGACTGCATTTTTTCATTATATAAATCAGCTTCTGGCATATAATCCTTGCGATTTGGAAATAATCTACGCAACAAAGATAAAGACAGATGTAAGGTGTGCAATTGAGTCGCATCTAATGGTTCGATACTAGCTGCAGCATCTCCTACAGCCAGACAATTTCCTATCCACAATTTTTTTCTAGCGCCCGCTTTTATTGTTGATTGGACAACCGATTCAATTTTTATATTGGTTCTTGATATTTTATTCATCCTATTAATCACTTGCTCAGGAGTCGCATGATGAGATGAATAGACAGCTGTTAAAGCTGTTCGATTTAATAACGGGAAATAGCCCATCCATCCATGCTCAAAAGCCACTATTTGTCCAAAGCTTGAAACTGGCGATAAAGGTGGCGCAGAGGTCGTTATTTTTCTATCACATGGTAACCACTGACGCCAGGATTCAAAATTATCAGCATTTTCCAGTTGTGACATTAAGATTGCATCTTCACCCGATGCATCTATGTAAAAATCAGCCTGAATTTGGCTGCCATCGGCTAAATGTAAGCAGCTGATTTTTCCTTCCGATTGCTCCAGAGATTTTAATTCACCAATCCTGTGCGACACCCCCAAATCAATCGCCTCTTTCGCTATAGCACGAATATATGGCAAAGCATTTAAATGATAACCATAAGTTGCCCTTGATACTTGAGCAGCATCATCACTCAGTGATGGAAATTTTCCTTGTTTGGCAGCCTCTACTACGAAAGAAAAATCCTCCAGAGGCAATTCAAGTTGCATCTGTTTACGGGCTTTAACCCAGTAATGTAAAAATTCAACATTATTCATAGTCACACCATGAGTGTCATAACCATGAAAAAAGGATGTTGACTCCCCGCTCCAATTAAAAAATCGCTGGCCCAGGCTATATATCCCGGCTGTTTTAAACACTACGGACTCTCGCAGGCCCATGACTTTATGCAACAACTGATGGCTGGGTAACACACTAAAAAATGCATGCGGATGTAATTTGGATGGTAATTCTATTAAAACCACCTCTACGGGATTTTCTGCCTTTGCAAAGCTCAATCGTAATATCAATGCAGTTAGCCAAGCATCAGCATCACGACCCAATACGACAACTTTTTTGATCGACTTATCCACTTTTTATTTAAACCTCACATTTTTGATGGGCAGTAATCAGCAACAAATTCTGCATGCTGCGGCATCAACTCAACTCTACGCTGAATCATGAGTTCCAATTCATGTAATTTGGTTTTTATTTGCTCATCAGAAAGATTAGCAATATAAGGGTCAAAACCTTCCTGATATAAACCTTGACCAATAAA
>CAMLRJ010000134.1 GCA_946482345.1 uncultured Cellvibrio sp. | reverse complement strand
GCAGGGCGATAAAAGTGATTCCAACGATGGAAGATTTTCGCGGGCTTCTGCATCCAGATAATCTTTCCAGGTTTTTTCGGCAAAGGTTTTTAAACAATCAGGTACAGAGTGAATATTAAGCATTGAAATTAATTGATCCATTTATTTTGTTTTAACCAAAGTTCAAGTGCCTGTGGCCAACTGGAAATACTGCCCTGGCCTTGTACCATGCCCACACCATGAATACTGCTTTGATAAATATGCAATTCAGATTGTGAATTGTACTTTTGCACTTCAGTAAAAAAAGACAAACTATTGGCAACCGGTACTGATTGATCAGCAACACCATGAAACATAAATACGGGCGCTGTATCTTTTTTAACTTGAAGCTCAAGTGAATTATCAGCGATTAATTGTGTGGAAGGATTTTCACCCAGCAGGGCTTTGCGTGATCCCTGATGAGTAAATGCTGCCTGCATACTGATCACCGGATAACCCAAAATAGCAAAATCCGGTCGCGCATTGATTGCTGATAATGGATCAGTTTCGCTTTTAGCAAAATCGTGTCGGGTTAAAACACTGGCAGCCAGGTGCCCTCCTGCTGAAAAACCCACCACACCGATTTTATTCACATCCAGCTGCCATTCTTTTGCACGGCTGCGCACCGTACGCACAGCACGCAAGCCGTCCAATAATGGCGCCGGAAAACCATATTCCTGCATGCGGTATTTCACCACAAAAGCAGTCACACCTCTGTCTGCAAACCATTTTGCAATGTCGTAGGCTTCGTGATAAATCGCCAATCGCACATAACCACCGCCAGGAAAAATAACCACTGCCGTACCATTTGTTTTTTCTTTTTCAGGAAAAAAAACTTCCATGGAAGGATTATCAACAAAATAAACCCGTTGATCTTTTATTGTTTCGCGATCCGGACTCACTAATGGCTTTTCAGGCCAAAGATACAGTTTGTTTGAATTCATCATTTTATTTTCAGCCACACAAGAAAACGACAATAACAGCAACATCATCAAATATGATTGCCTGATTTTCATAAAACATTCCTAATATAAATTTTTCAGTTCATCGGCTTTTTTTTGCATTTTTTCTGCACCGGCTAAATCACCTGCAGCTTTCATCAGATCAACCGCCAGTAAATATAACCTGTCATCATCCGTTTCTTTTTCAATTGCCCGCTTTATATAATCCAACGCTTTGGGTATGTCACCGGCTGTCTGGGCAGATATAGCAGCCTGATAAAGATAATAAGGATTGGAATTTCGATAACGCTGCACTTTTTTACGATAAATTTCCGATTGTTGCAGATTACCAGTTTGTTTGTACAAACTGGCCAGATTATGCAATACGGTCAAATCCCGAGCATCCAACGACAGTGCATGTAAATAAGTCACTTCTGCCAAATCCAGATCACCGCGTTTACGATACAAACTGGCCAGATTACTCCAGATGAAACTTTGATCATCTTTAACCTTGAGCGCACGACGCAAATATAAAAACGAATTTTTTTCATCCTCCACAGAAGAAAATTCCATTGCACGATTATTGTAAAAAAGCGCCTCTGTTGCAAAATTATCCAAGGCTTTTTGTCGATAGTTGGCGCGAAATCGACGAATCTCCAAATCAATCACCACATCGCTGACATCTGAAATACGATGCACTTCACGTACCAATGGCCAACGCGATTTACGACCGATAACCTTGGCATTAACATGACGCATTAAAAAATAGGATCGTTTTGAATTCATGTCCCAGTTTGGGGGCACCATCACCTGATTGACCTGAGCTTTTAATCCAACATGGCGCGCGAGGGAAACGTACAACAAGGTATATCCCAAACAATTTGCTTTACCGGTTTCAAATACTTCACGCGCAGTTCCTGTATTGAAAGTTGAATAAGTAATTCCCTGACCACCCTGTACACCGCTACGCACCAATGCCAGATGCAATAACTCCGCTTTATCGGCATCACTATTGCCATGCTCAACGGCATTTTCTGCAAATTGTTTCATTGATGATGTGAGCCCGAATAAATCAACATCAGGCAATTCGTTATCTTGTATTACTCGACCAAAAATCAATTCACCCGACAAGGCTTTTTGCAAAGCAGGGTCAGGTTGACTACTCATTAATCTGGATTGATTCGCGCAAGCACCAAGCAAGATAACCAAAAGTAAAATGACATTTCGCATAAAGATTCCTGAGGATCTGTCTGCCAGGCAAACACCATCCTCCATAGAAAATACTATCCCTTCATAATAGACACTTATTAATTTTTTTCTAAAGTCGGTGATGTGCCAAGCTGCTGAATAGCTCTATAATCCGCCTTCTTTTTATCAGGTTAGTTGAAGGCCCCTCATGCAAGAGCAATACAATCCCGCAGAAATTGAAGCAGAAGCCCAAGTTTATTGGGAAAAACACCAAAGCTTCAAGGTGACCGAAGATACCAGCAAAGAAAAGTTCTACTGTCTGGCGATGTTCCCCTACCCCAGCGGCAAACTGCACATGGGCCATGTGCGCAACTACACCATTACCGATGTGATCGCCCGTTACCAACGCATGCAGGGTAAAAATGTTCTGCACCCCATGGGCTGGGATGCATTCGGACTGCCTGCCGAAAACGCAGCACTCAAACACAACACCGCGCCCGCCAAGTGGACCTATTCCAATACCGATCATATGCGCAACCAGCTCAAACAACTGGGTTTTGGTTTTGATTGGTCACGCGAGCTCACCACCTGCAAACCCGAATACTACAAATGGGAACAATGGTTCTTCACTCGTTTATATGAGAAGGGATTGGTCTATAAAAAGATGTCCACAGTCAACTGGGACCCCATCGACCAGACCGTACTCGCCAACGAACAGGTGATCGACGGCCGCGGCTGGCGTTCTGGCGCATTGGTTGAGCGCAAAGAGATTCCGCAGTGGTTTATCAAGATCACCGATTACGCCGAAGAATTATTGAACGATCTGGACAAGCTCCCCAACTGGCCAGAGCAAGTCAAAACCATGCAACGCAACTGGATCGGCAAAAGCCGTGGCTTGGAAATGCGGTTTGATTTGCAATCACCAGTGGGCGAATTTACCGGTTTCGACATCTACACCACCCGCCCCGACACCCTGATGGGCGTGACTTATGTGAGTCTCGCGGCTGAACATCCTATCTCCAAATTGTTAGCTGAGAAGAATCCGGCACTCGCACAATTTATTGCGGACTGCAAAGTGCAGTCAGTCGCCGAAGCTGACATGGCCACTATGGAAAAGCGTGGTATGGATACTGGCATCAAAGCTTTGCATCCCATTACCGGAGAACCGGTTGCGGTTTGGGTCGCCAATTATGTGTTGATGGATTACGGCTCAGGTGCGGTGATGGCCGTGCCTGCGCATGATGAGAGGGATTATGAGTTTGCGCAGAAATATCAGTTGCCGATTAAGGTGGTGATTAGTCCTTCGGACCTTACCCCCTCTAACTCCCCCTTGGCAGGGGGAGGACCAGACTTACCCTTTACCGAAAAAGGCGTATTAGTAAATTCCGGCGAATACAACTGTCTTGATTTTAATGCCGCCTTTGACGCAATCGCGTCCACCCTGGAAATGGCTAATAAAGGAAGAGTGAAAACCAATTACCGTTTGCGTGATTGGGGTGTGTCGCGCCAGCGTTATTGGGGCGCGCCAATTCCTATGTTTAATTTGCCGGAAGGTGGCGAAATTCCAGTTCCTGCTCACAAACTGCCTGTGCTTTTGCCAGAAGATGTGGTTATGAACGGTGTTCACTCACCGATCAAAGCGGATGTGAATTGGAAAAAAGATGAACTCGATGGCAAGGCCGTTGAACGCGAAACCGATACCTTCGATACCTTTATGGAATCCAGCTGGTATTACGCGCGTTACACTTGCCCGCAATTTACTGGCGGCATGATTGATAAAAAAGCCGCCGATTATTGGTTACCGGTAGATCAGTATGTTGGTGGCATCGAACACGCGATTTTGCATTTACTCTATTCGCGTTTCTTCCACAAATTAATGCGTGATGAAGGTCTTGTGAGTGGTGACGAGCCTTTCGAACGATTGCTGTGTCAGGGCATGGTGAATGCTGAATCTTTCTTTATTAAAAAAGATGGGAAAGAAAATTGGATCGAACCGGAAAATGTGGTTATCGAACGTGATGACAAAGGCCGCTTCGTAAAAGCGACGCACAAAAAAACCGGTGAAGACATTGAATTTGGTGGCGTGATCAAAATGTCCAAATCCAAAGCCAATGGCGTTGATCCTGAATCAGTAATCAACCAATACGGTGCCGACACTGTTCGCTTGTTCACTATGTTTGCTGCACCACCGGAACAAAGTTTGGAATGGAGCGATTCGGGCGTTGAAGGTGCAAGCCGTTTCCTGCGTCGTTTGTGGAAAGCGGTTGAAGGCCATATTAATGCAGGCGCTCCCGGAAAATTGGATTCAACAAATTTGCCTGCAGCGCAAAAAGATTTGCGTCGCAAAACACACGAAACCATTCAGAAAGTCAGTGACGATTATGGCCGCCGCCAAACATTCAATACCGCTATTGCAGCGACTATGGAATTGTTAAATGAAACCAGCAAATTGGCTGACCGTGCCAATCCACAAGGTTTGGCCGTTGAGCGTGAAGCATTGGAAGCCGCGATATTATTATTGTCGCCAATAGTGCCTCACATTACGCAACATTTATGGCAAGCCCTGGGTCATAAAACCATTCCATTAAATGAAACCTGGCCAACATTGGATGAAGCCGCACTCGTTCGATCCACGACAGAAGTGGTTGTTCAAGTAAACGGAAAACTGCGCGGAAAATTGGATGCAGCAATTGATGCCCCAAAAGAATGGCTGGAACAAAATGCACTCGCTCAAGAAAATGTGCAGAAGTTTTTGGAAGGTGTGACTGTTCGCAAAATTATTATTGTGCCGAATAAGCTTGTGAATATTGTGGCGAGTTAAAAAACTCCCTCCCCTGCCAAGGGGAGGGCCGGGGTGGGGTAAGGCTTTTCAGATCAAGATCCTTACCCCCTCCTAACCTCCCCCTTGGCAGGGGGAGGAACATTCAATACGAGACCCCAATGAAAAAATCCCTAATTATTTTTTGCATTTTCCTACTCACCGCCTGCGGATGGCATTTGCGTGGCAGTGATCCGAACATTTCGTCGAAAGTGGAATGGGCGAATATTTCCATTACAGCAGACGATCAACACACAGCCTTGTTCACTTACCTGCAACCGCTGTTGAATACTTATCGATTGAAACAAGTCAACGATGATTCAGCGATTGCTAATTTGCAAATTCAAAAACTATTGTTGAATAAACGCACTGCCGGTGTTGGTGCTGATGCTCTAACCAGTGCCTATGAATTAACGCTGAGTGTTGAATATCGATTGGCGAAGAATAATCAATCGACTGATAAGATGACGCGTGCCAGCGTTACACGCACGTACAATTACAATTTGAATAACGCCAACGGTGCCGCGCAAGAAGAAGCCTTGATATTGCGTGAAATGCATCGTGAATTGGCGCAACAAATTTTGCGTCGCACTCGCTTGCTATTAAACAAACCAGATAAAACAACGGCTAATTAACATGCCAAAGCTACGCGCTGATCAATTGACCCCGGCGATTGCAAAATCACTTGCACCGGTTTATCTGGTATCAGGCGACGAACCCTTGTTGATTCAGGAAAGCAGCGATCAAATTCGCAAGGCTGCACGTCAACAAGGTTTTAGCGAACGCGAAATTTTTCACGCTGAAACCAGTTTTGATTGGAATCAGTTACTCGCATCAGCGAATAGCTTGTCATTGTTTGCCGATAAAAAAATCTTTGAAGTGCGCATGCCATCGGGAAAACCTGGCGATAAAGGCACCAAAGCGATTCAGGAATATTTGGAAAATCCATCACCCGATAATCTGCTGTTAGTCATTACTGAAAAACTGGATTCCGCCACACAAAAAAGTAAATGGGTCAAAGCGATTGAAGACAGTGGCATTCATGTGCAAATCTGGCCGATTCCACCCAGTCAATTATCACGCTGGGTAGCAACACGTTTACAACAATCCGGCTTATCGGCCGATCAAAATGCCATTGATTTATTAGCCTCACGTATTGAGGGAAATTTATTGGCAGCTGTTCAGGAAATTGAAAAGTTAGCGCTGCTGACAACAGATAAACATATAAATTATGAATTAATGGCCAGTGCTGTTGCTGACAGTGCGCGCTATGATCCATTCAGTCTCGCTGACAAAGCCTTGCAGGGTGATGCGCGCGCAGCAGCAAAAACATTACAAGGATTGCGCGGTGAAGGTTCAGACGCAATCAGTATTCTCTGGGCAATCTTGCGCGATATCCGCAGTTTGAATCAAATCGCACAATTGCAAGCGCAAGGCAAACCTTTCGAACTGGCAGCACGCCAAGCCGGTGTTTGGGAAAAGCGCCAACCACTAATACAAAATGCTCTGCGCCGTTTAAAACCAACTCAATTACAACAAATGTTACGCAAAGCTAACGCTATTGATAAATCCATAAAAGGCATGCGCAACGCAGAACCTTGGGACGAATTGCTGGATCTGGTTTTGAATCTTGCCGGGGTACAAAGTTTGAACAATCAAAACGAAAGACTGAGCCTCAAGCTGTAAAATTTTTTTATATCTTTTCCCTATAAGACCCAAACCAATCGTCATTTTACAGACATAAAACAAATCGTTAGTCTGCGCGGCCTGTTTATTTTTAAACATTTTGCTGTTTTTTAAACAGTTCGGAGTTTTCGTGGATATACAGCTGGTTTACATAATTGCGGGTCTGGCGGTTGGTTTTATTGTGGGCCTCACCGGTGTTGGTGGCGGCTCATTAATGACGCCAATACTTCTGCAATTTGGTATCGCCCCCACCAGTGCTGTTGGAACCGATTTACTTTATGCCGCAATCACCAAAGCGGGCGGCATTCATGTGCATCACAAAAAAAAGAATATTGATTGGCGCATTACGGGTTGGTTGGCTTTAGGGAGTGTTCCAGCCGCCGGTCTAACATTAATCTGGTTGCACTATATGAAATCCGATATGGATTCGCTGAATGCCATTATCAAAACTACTTTGGGTTATGCGTTGGTTCTAACCGCTATTGCTATTCTCTTCAAACGAAAAATTTTCGATTACAGCAAAAAGAATGATCTGTGGGTCACACGCATGGATCAACAACAACAATTCACTGCGACTGTGGTGACGGGTGTCATTCTGGGCGTCATTGTCACTATCACATCTATTGGTGCTGGGGCTTTGGGAACTGTTGCTTTATTTATGCTTTATCCATTGCTGCCCACAGTTCGTTTGGTTGGAACTGAAATTGCGCACGCCGTTCCACTCACATTGGTTGCTGGCATGGGCCATGCGGGATTGGGAAATGTGGATTGGGGATTGCTCGCCAATTTATTAATGGGATCCTTGCCAGGAATTTATTTGGGCAGCCATCTCGCCAATCGTGTTGCCGATCACTGGCTGCGCCCTGCTCTGGCCATTATGCTGATCGTTGTCGGCACCAAATTAATTGGCGTCTGGGCTTGGATCGGCAATTTGTTTTAATTTTTGTTCTGGTTATTGTCGAGTGGATTGGTGAGTTTTAATTGCTGTTTTCTGCCACCGTTACGCAGTTTATCTATGTAATTCAATTCATTAATTGCGAGTGGATGATTACCTTCATACTTTAAGGATTCATAAAGTGCCGTCTCAGCCTCATCCAATCGTTCCAAATCAATTAATACGACACCCAAACCCCTGTAGGCTCTCGCACGATCCAAATCAGGTACGCAATTTTCGGACTCAATTACTTTACGATACAAGGATTCTTTCAATTGAAACGCCTGGGGATCCATCATCATTGCTGCCTTCTCGGAAATCAGTCCTGGATGATCAGGTTCCAGCAACAGTGCCTTATCCAAATATTGGTTCGCCAATTGATAGTCTTTTTCTTCAACCGCGATAAAACCCAAAATGAAATAAGCTTTGGAATAGGATTTACCCATAATTGGATCAACCGGCAAACCTGTTTTTTCCTGATCAAC
>CAMLRJ010000133.1 GCA_946482345.1 uncultured Cellvibrio sp. | reverse complement strand
GCTGGTTGAATTATCTGCAGTTAACAATAACGCAAGACGCAATTAATACCATGGATTTGGCAAAAGCTTTTTCTGACAGGATAGGTTTTTTATTGCCCAGTGGTAAATACCGTTTGAACTCGGGCATGAGTGTCAATGTTATTCACAACCTTGACTCTCCATGGGCCGTATTTCCGGTGATTAATAGCTCTGGAAAAGAAGCCTCGGCATTGGGTTTTGCGTTGCACTTAACTTCCTCGCAACAAAAAGAATTGAGTCAATTAAAGAAGAGTTTGGTATTTAAAGAAGTTTGGTCGGAGCACTTATCCTGGTGGATGGGGGGTGTGATGATTGATGAAGCGTATGATGCGATTACGGCTTCCGATATTGGCGATAAGTTGGGAAGTTATTTGCAAAATCTGGCCAATGAAAAAACCATTACACAATTAGGTTGGTGTGAACATTCTCTTGCGTTGCTTGCGCGTGCTCGCATTCTTCAGAATTACGCTTTGCTTGAATTACCGGCAATATCCGATCAAGTATTGGCAGAAAAAATTCCACAATGGTTATCACCTTTTTTAACTTGCGATTCCAAACTGGATCAACTGCCATGGCTGCAAGCTTTGACTTTTTATTTAGGGCAAGAAAAAGTAAATCACATTCAAAACCTGATTCCGGAAAAAATAACCTTACCCAGTGGTCGTGCAGTGAGTGTCGAAATCAATAGCCATCAACAATTAATGATTTCCGCGAAACTGCAGGAATTTTTCGGTTGTGAAAGTTTGATCATGGGCGATGGGAAATTGCCCTTGCAAATTCATTTGTTATCTCCGAATGGCAGTCCTCTGGCGATTACATCGGATCTGCAAAGTTTTTGGAAACAATCATACCCCGAAGTTTGTAAGGAAATGCGCGGCCGTTACCCCCGTCATCCCTGGCCGGATGATCCGTTGGCGCATCAGGCAACAGTCTTAACCAAGAAGAAATTAGCGCTGCGTAAACTTGATCAATAGTCTTCAGTGTTTGGAGCATCTTTGATCCTGATCAAATGTATTGATTAAAGTGAGCGTAGACTTGGTCTTGGAGATTAAGAAAGGGGGAAAGAATTATGTACATAGATTTTGTCGTTTTTTTAAGTCTGGTTATTGTAGCCTTGACTTGTATATTCCTGATTTATTTTGGCTATTTTGCTTATAAACACATCAAACAGGATATCGCTAATAACGAGCCAAAAAAATTGTCTCCTTGATGTCAGATAACATACTGTTAGTTTATAAACCTGTATGGATTCAATAAAAAATAATTATAAAAGCCAACTTGAAATCAAAGGATTAATCCTTACATTGATTATTGTGGTTGATGTCTTTATAAGAGCGGCCACACATTAAATTGTTTTTATTTCTTATCGCTTTTTGGAGGATATTTTATGAACTCAATTGATCTCACACCTCTCTATCGTAGCACCATAGGTTTTGACCGTTTAGGTGCTTTGTTGGATACAGCTCTTCGCGCTGATCAATCTTCTACTGGCTATCCGCCTTATAACATCGAAGTGACAGGTGAAAATCGCTATGGGATTACCCTGGCAGTCGCCGGCTTTGAGCAACATGAGTTGGATATTCAGGTGGAGCGTGGTGTTTTGGTTGTACGCGGTAAAAAATCCGATGACAGCAAAGAAGAACGCAAGTATCTGCATCAGGGCATAGCGACTCGAAATTTTGAGCGCAAGTTCAGCTTGGCTGATCATGTCGAAGTCACTGGCGCCCAGCTCAACAACGGTCTGCTGACAATTAGTTTGCTGAAAGAAATTCCTGAGGCAATGAAACCCAAAAGCATTGCAATTAATTCAACAGGAAATTTAATCCAGCATAAAACTGATAGTGTAAAAGCGGCCTGAGTTGTAAGCGGGGACAAGCAATTTTGTCCCCGCTTTTTCACTACTGATTGGAGGTGTCTATGAATTTGCAACAATTAAATCCCTGGAACTGGTTTAAGCATGAAGAAGCCAGTAAAGAGTCTACTATTCCTGTTAAAAAATCCGCTGAAAGCTTGCCGGATAACAAGCAAGCCATGCCTGCAGCAAACTCTATTTTCCAACTGCACCGTGAAATAGATCGTTTGTTTGATGATACTTTCCGCGGTTTTGCTTTTCCTGCTTCACGTTCATCTTTGTTTAATGATTCGGTATTTAACAAAGCTGTATTTGATGCGAAAGTGAATGTCGCCAGCGATGACAAGGCTTATCACATCAGCCTTGAAGCACCGGGTATGACAGATAAAGATATTAGTCTGGAACTCACTCACAATGTGTTGACCATTCGCGGTGAGAAGAAAGAAGAGAGCGAAAGTAAGGACAAACATTATTATCGAGTCGAGCGTAGCTACGGTAGCTTTCAGCGTGTTCTCAGTTTGCCAGATGATTGCGATCAAAATGCGATAAAAGCAGAAATGAAAAATGGTTTGCTGGAAATAGTGTTGCCGCGTGTAGCTTTGCCTGCATCAGAGAAAAAACAAATTCCAATTAATCGAATGTGAAAATTCTCTTCCACAAAAAATAATCCCCGCTGGGCGGGGATTATTTTTATCAGTCTTGCTTGCGAGCTCGCGGTTTACGTTCTTCTTTGGGGCCGTCTTTGAAGCTGCGGCTGCGTACAGGTTTTTCAGAATCTGTCGCGCTGCTGCGTGAAGATCGTTTTGGGCGTGAAGGAAATTCTTTTTCAGCAGATGGATATGCACCACCAGTATCCAAACTGATATTCAGTGGACGATTGCGTACGCGCACTTTTTTCAGTTGTGCCAGAATTTCTTTTGGCATACCCATGGGTAAATCCACAGTAGAAAATTCATCAAACAATTTGATATGGCCGATGAAACGGCTTTCAATGCCGGCTTCATTCGCAATAGCACCCACAATATCACCCGGACGAGCTTCATGGTTGCGACCCACTTCGATGCGATAGCGTTGCATATTTTCGTCGCTGCGCTCACTGCGTTCACGGCGCGGTTTTTCATCGCGAGAGAAACGGTCTGAACGGTCACGTCCGCCTCTATCATCGCGTCCACCTCTGTCGTCGCGGCCACGATCATCGCGTGATCTTTCGCTACGCTCTGGTTTAACGTCAGTAAATTTCACTTGTAACGGACGTTCTTTTTGCAATAAAAACGCAAGCGCTGAAGCAATTAACTCTGGCGATACATCATTTTTATTGCTGTATTCGGCGAGTAAATCGTTGAAGAAACTTAAATCGGATTGTTCAGTTAATGCAGTGGTGATTTGCTGGGTAAATTGATCAATACGATGTTTGGTTACGGTTGCACCACTTGGCAATTCCATCAGTGTGATAGGTTTACGCGTAGCTTTTTCGATGGTAAATAACAAACGTTTTTCACGTGGCGCAACAAACAAAATGGCTTTACCGGTACGGCCTGCACGACCGGTACGACCGATACGGTGAACATAAGCTTCGCTGTCGTATGGAATATCGTAATTGACTACGTGACTGATGCGTTCTACGTCGATTCCGCGAGCGGCAACATCAGTGGCAATTAAAATATCCAGCTTGCCAGTTTTTAATCGATCAATTGTGCGTTCGCGTAATTGTTGATTCATATCACCATTAATTGGCGCGGCAGAATATCCACGTGCTTCCAATTTTTCGGCGAGTTCAACTGTTGCCGTTTTGGTTCGCACAAAAATAATCATGCCTTCGAAAGGTTCAACTTCGAGAATACGGGTGAGTGCATCGAGTTTGTTGGTGCCGCTGACCATCCAGTAAACTTGTTCGATGTTATCCCCGGTAGATTGGTTACTGGCAATTTTAATTTCTTGAGGATTGGTTAAATATTTTTCAGCAACATTGCGAATTTCACGTGGCATGGTGGCAGAGAAAAGTGCGGTTTGACGCGATTCCGGAATGTGTTCCAAAATCCATTCGACATCATCAATAAAGCCCATGCGCAACATTTCGTCGGCTTCATCTAATACCAGACTTTTTAAATTATCCAGATTCAAACTACCGCGACGTAAGTGATCCATTACACGACCGGGAGTGCCGACCACAACATGTACGCCACGTTTTAATTGACGCAATTGTGTGGACATATCCTGTCCGCCATAAATAGGTAACACATGAAAGCCAGGAATTTCGCTCGCATATTTTTGAAAAGCTTCAGTGACTTGAATCGCCAATTCGCGAGTGGGTGCAAGTACCAACACTTGCGGTTCGTTTTGTTTGGTGTCCAAACGGGAGAGTAAAGGTAAAGCAAAAGCAGCTGTTTTTCCGGTTCCGGTTTGTGCCATACCGATGATGTCGCCGCCTTCCATCAGCACCGGAATCGCTGCTGCTTGAATTGGAGAGGGAGCTTCATAGCCAACGGCCTGAATAGCTTTTAACACGGGCGCAGAAAGGCCCAAATCAGTAAAGAATGTGGGTGTTGACATTAAATTGACCTAAATAAGTAAGACAGTCATCAGTGATAACTGACAAGAAAAAACGCAGGCAGGTGATAAATCGCCAAAAGTAATTCAGGTGTAGAGTTAACAAACCTGATAAATGCCTGAAGTGGCAAGGCGATAAGAATCAACAATTCCCGCACGATTGTAGCCCTGAATCCAGATGAATCTCGTTCACCTGATCATTTCAGCCTACCCCGCGCAAGACGTTCAAACCAAGAGGGGGTTACTGAAAGCGCGCGCAGTATAGGGGCACGAGAGGGAATTAGCCAGACAAATATTGTTCAATCATATAGACGTGAAAAAACAATGCGCCGTCAAGCGCATTGTTTTTGTGGATTAAACAAAAGGTTGCTGTTAGTTACAGCTGGTTTTGATGTCGTTCAATACACCGCGATTCATACCTGATCGGGATGTTAATTCAGCAGGGCAGGCCACCTCTTTGTATTTCAATGAGGGGTTATCCGCAACCTGGAACCAATCTACATACCACAAACAGGCTTGTTGCAATTGGGTCAGGCCTCGGGAACCAAACACACTGTTACAGCGGTTGGTTACGCAAGCTTTGTATTGTGACAGGCTGGCACTGTATCCCAGTTGTTGTTTACAGGCAGCGAGGAAACCACCGTATTGGGCGCCTAACTCTGAATTGGAAACTCCCCATTGGGCGCCACAGGCATTGAATGCACCAACGCCGCCGCCAGGGATCAATATGTCAAACTGACCGCCGCCAACGTCATGGCCTATGTTGGTTGCCTGAACAATCATGGTTTTGCCTGCAAGTGCAGATGATCCGGGATCACCAGGAGCATTATAGGAACTGCCAGTAAATTCCAGTTGGTAGCATCGTCCGCAAACATCGCCACTGGATGTAGCCGCATAACCATAAGACAGGGTGTCACTTACAGCAAAAGGTGCTTGATCCCAGCACATATGTGCACCGCCACCATCACAACTGCTGGCAACTGTCAGGTCGGAAATTTTGCTGTTGTTAAAAGAACAACTTGGAAGTGCTGCTACCGGAGATGGAACATTGCCACTCCAGCTACAGTGAGCCTTACAGCAATCCCAATAACGTGTTGCATAACCGTTACAGCCATTCACTATCGGTGGAATACTGCTGGCAGAGCTGGATGAATTTGATCGTGAAGAGCTCGATAAAGAACTTGAGCGCGAGCTGGAAGAGATCGAACTGGAGCGCGATGAACTCGACAAAGAGCTTGAACGCGAACTCGAAGAAATAGAGCTTGATCTGGACGAGCTCGAAATTGAACGAGAACTGGAGCGTGATGAACTCGATAAAGAACTTGATCGTGAACTTGAAGAAATAGAGCTTGATCTGGAAGAGCTGGACAAAGAACTTGATCGTGAACTCGAAGAGATCGAACTGGAACGTGATGAGCTTGATACGGAGCTGGATCGGCTTGATGAGCTCACACTGGATGTCACGCCCGAACAAACGCTACCGCTGATACTGGCCACTTGTGCTTTGCTGCTGCCATTAGTGCCTTGCATACCAAACTCTATGCTGGAGCCAACACCAATTGTGCTGTTCCAATTCAGTGGAGTCGCGGAATAAGGATTTGAGCCGGATGTATTGGCATTCCAACTGTTGGTCATGCGTGATCCGTCAGAATAACTCCAGGAAACACTCCAACCATTTAAAGGTGAGCTTCCATCATTAGTAATGCGAATATTGGCAGTAAAACCACTGCCCCAATCGTTCGTCACTATGTATTCACATTTGGCTGCCTGAGTCATTCCGGTTTGGAACAGCCCGGTTAACAGGCAACCCATTATTGCCGATTTAATTTTCATGAGTTTTCCTCGGTGTGAAAGTTATCAAACATTAACATGCTGCATCAAAAATGCGTCATGACCAAGCAAGTGTTTTCAATGAATAACAAAGCTGAATAAATTTTATAAACAACGAAAAAACAGATTGGAAAACACAAGAGTTGATAGCACTTTTTTAACATCAATTATTTTTTTGTAGCCGGAGGCTAACATAGCAAATCCGGATAAAACAAGTTGCAGGGTTTGAAAAGGTGACACAAGTTTGCTAATTCAGATTGTCAGTACATTTTTGTTCAAAAAATTCTTTCGAAAAATCCTAACAATCCGATTAATTATTTCGAGCTTGCATCAGTGATTTTTGTATCCACTTATCCAAAGCGGCAGCGAAACTGTGCATATCTTTGTGGTTATAAGCAGCCGGGCCGTCCTGAAGTAATAAACCACTGTTGCGCAGCGTTTCGTTAAAATTACGCATGGTCAAGCGTGCACCTATAGTGTCTTTGGTATATTGTTCACCGCGGGGATTGATGACGGCGGCTCCTTTTTCTATAGCACCTGCGGCCAGTGGTATGTCTGCTGTGATGACAAGATCTGTAGCGGAGGCTTGCGCAACAATAAAGTCGTCAGCTTTATCAAAGCCTGATTCCACTTGTATGAATTGTATAAACGGTGACGCAGGAATCGCGATATATTGGTTGGCAACCAGTTTGACCGGAATTTGTTTTTTGTGGCCTGCACGAAACACGGCTTCTTTCACCGGGCGAGGGCAGGCATCACCATCGATCCAAATAGGCATTAGTCTTCAACTTGTTAGAAAAAACAGCGAGCAGTATTACAGGAAATAAAATGTCCGACAAACACCTTTCAACAACTGCATTGGCAAAATCTATCGGCAAAGAAAGCAAGGAATTATTTATTTTGCTGGCACAAGGCGGTTGGATTATTAAAGTGGATGGCCACTGGCAATTAACTGAAAAAGGAAAATTTGAAGGCGGAATTTATGCGAATCACCCCAAATACGGCGAATATATTGCCTGGCCTGAAATCATTAAAAACCATCCTTTATTAAAGCTCCTGCCTGAAGCGCCTTTGTCGGCAACCCACATAGGACAAAAATGGGAATTGCCTGCGCGTCTGGTGAATTTAATTCTGGCAGAACGTGGATTAATCAAAAAATATTTACACGGATGGTTATTAACCGATAAAGGCGCTGATTTGGGAGGGCAACAACACGAGGCTGAGCAATCGGGCATTCCTTATGTGACCTGGCCAGAAAGTTTATTGCAAGAAGCCTGGGTGGAATTTTATTTGTCGCAAATTCATGCAAAAAATTTACAGTCACCATTTCGTGGTTTGGATGGTCATCTGGTTGAATCATCAATTCAGTTGCGTATAGACAATTGGTTGTACCTCGCTGGTGTTTCACATGCACATCACTATCCGATTGAAATCGACAACAAAAAAGTCACCGCCGATTTTTATTTGCCGCAACAGTCGTTATGTCTGGAATCCTGGGCTGATTCACAATCAAAATCGATTGCACAATCCATAATGGAAGATCTGGATAAACAAAAATATTATCGCGACTTTCCCATAGCTTTTATTGAAATTGGCGATGAAACTATTGCGCAATTGGATGAGAGGTTGGCGAGGGAGTTGTTGAAAAGAGGGACGGCAGTTTATTGATTGTTTTCCCCTCTCCCTAACCCTCTCCCACAAGGGGAGAGGGGACAGATTTTTGCTTCGTACTTAAAATGTATAGAGATCTGCTCCCTCTCCCCTTGTGGGAGAGGGCTGGGGAGAGGGGTAAATTGCAAAATTCAAAATCCAAAAAAAGGTAGCAAAAATGGCAAGCGTATTCACATTAATAATCG
>CAMLRJ010000132.1 GCA_946482345.1 uncultured Cellvibrio sp. | reverse complement strand
GAGTGCCTGTACCGTGTGCTTCTATATAAGAAATATCGCGCGGATTAATTCCTGCTTGCTTAATGGTTTTTTCAATCAGGCTAGCTTGAGCATTAGGGTTAGGTACTGTGTAACCACTGGTTTTACCACCGGAGTTAACCGCTGATGCCTGGATCACCGCATAAATATTGTCTTTATCTTTCAAGGCTTTTTCGAGTGGTTTGAGAATGACAACGCCCACACCTTCGCCATCAGTAAATCCATCCGAATCGGCACCGAAAGTATGGCAATTGCCTTTTTTGGACAACATATTCATTTTGGCCAAACTATCGAGTTGTGCCGGATGCAAAATCAAATTAACGCCACCCGCCAATGCCACTTCACATTCACCACGCTTTAAACTTTCACAGGCTAAATGAATGGCGGTAAGCGAAGATGAGCAAGCAGAATCAACAGCAAAACTGGGCCCGGTAAAATCAAAGGTAAAGGAAATGCGATTGGCGATTGACCAAAAGGTGGGATTGCATGCATAGACTTTATTTTGTTGAAGATTTTCTCGCCAGAATTGGGATCCCATAATCGAATAGTTGGCATTCATTACACCAGCAAACACACCGACACGGGATTCTTCCTTGCACAGAGTTCCCGGAGTGTAGCCTGCGTCCTCAATTGCATGCCAGGAGGATTCCAGAAAAAGTCTTTCCTGAGGATCCATTCTTTCTGCTTCACGCGGTGAAATACCAAAAAACAAGGGATCAAACTTATCCACATCTTCGATAAAACCAGCACGACGACGAGAATAATCATCTGATTCCTTTTCAGTAAACTCTTGCCATTTCCATCTTTCGGCAGGCACATCTGAAATACAATTTTTGCCAGCGCACAAATTTTTCCAAAATTCATCAATTGATGGTGACTGTGGATAACGCCCGTTCAGGCCGATAATTGCGATGTCATTTCTATTGCTATCTATATCCGGTTTATTTTTACCGGATAAGAGTTTTAACAAGAGGTCCCGCTTTTGTTGAGCATCAAGACTCATAACCTATCTCCTTGTTGACTACCAAAACTAGTTTAATAACGCATTTAAAATATTATCGATTTCATGATCAGCTAACTGGTCTATTTTTTTCCTTAAATCGTCTTCTGAAAATTCAAGGGTATTCTCCTTCAAAATTAACGACTCCGCAGGTAAATTTGTCACAGGAAAATTTTCGACATCTTTTTCAACATTGGTTTGTTTTTTCAACACATCCTGTTTTTCTGCAAGAATAAAATCTACCAGGCTGGAAATTGTTTGATATTCGTAAAGCAAGGTAGACGGTAACCGTCCATAGAGTTTTTCAAGCTCATGTGTAATTTCCATTGCTTTTACAGATTCCATTCCATACTGATCAAAAGTCACTTTATTTTTCAGGTCTGCATCTTCCAGCTGTAAACTGGCAGAAAAAATATTTCTTACCTGATTCATGAGTTGATTTTTGGCGTCAACCAAACTGTCGCCGCCAGAAAAAACTTTATCTGTATGAGCCACCGGTTTAACAGCAGGCTTGTTAACAGCATGAAAATTAATTCCTTCCAAAGAAATACACGCCTCTCCATTTTCATCAATGACTACCACATTACCTGTATCGTCATGTACCTGGGTTACGTATAACTTTCCGGTCAATGATGGCTTTTTAATAAACAATAATTTATCAATAGAAAATGGCAGTTTGACTTCAGACGACACTTTTTCATGAAATAAAACAAAAATTTGCAAACAGGCATCAAGAATGGCAACTTCAGCGACACTGGTTGTTTCTTTGGCTGAAGATTGTATAGCGTAATCAACAATAGCTTCTGTCGCATTAAACCTGACATGTTGAATAGATCTGTAAGGGCCCGAATAAGCCAGGTTATATTGTTTAAATAATTCGTAAAAATCATTCTGGCTAATCGAACTGGTCAACTGTTTTTCATTCAACCGCGACCAATCAATGCTGATGGGTGAATTGCTGTGATGTAACTCACCAACACCATGAACGCGAGGACGATCTCCATCAGTCCATATTTTGTACCGGCAATCCTCCTGATGTCGCTCAATAGTCGTGAATACATCAACGGGCGAATCAACAAATATTGGAGATTGCCAACGCACATTGGATAATTGATTTTTTGATTTAAGATCGAACGAATCCAGGGCTTCACGTAGCATCACAATATAAGCTGCGCCAGGCAATAATTCGCGACCTTCAAATTGATGATTAAATACGACTTCATGTTCCATGGTAAATCTGGATTTGAATGTCAGTCCATTTTGCGTGCTTCTTTCAAAATCGACCGATTCCAACAAAAATTGATTGGTTAATAAACGTGAATAACCCGTTTCTTCAGTCACTGCTACTTTTTCAACTGTTAGCGGATTTCCTTTATACCAATAGGATTTTTTGTCAAAACAATAAGTAGGCAATGGAATCTTGCGACCATCAATATGGTTAAATATTTTTGCGAAATTGACATTACCGCCGCCCACCCAATAACTGGCTATGGCATTTAATCTTGTGATATCAAGTGTTGATGGATCAGTTCCATCATAAATTCCTTCTTCTATCATTTCTGTTTCAGCAAAACCACTATAGATACCCGTTACTGATTGATCACCTGCAATTACAGCATTTAATTTATTGATCAAGTCATCCAGAGATCCGGTAATAATCGCAATACGCGACTGGAATATTGTTTTTCCTGTCTGCAAGGCTTTCACAATGCTGGCAAAATCATGGGTATTGGCGAAAAGTGATTGCCCTGTTTTTATATCACCCAGGAAATCAACCAGTTTTTGCAGATATTGGATAAGTGAATCTTCATTACGCGCCGATATAGGTACAACAACAGGATAATCAATCGATGAATGAATCGAAGGTTTATTTGATGCGTAAGCTTCTACCAATAAAAATGCATTACTACCACCGGCACCGAATGAACTGATACCTGCAACAAAACGATTATTTTCAGGCTGCCAGGTATCAAGTTGTGTATTAACCTTGAATGAAGAGTTTGAAAAATCCAGATTCGGATTTAATGTTTCTGCATGTAATGAAGGAAATAATTTTTTCGCCTTCATTTGCAAAATCACTTTGGTCAAACCCGCAATACCGGATGCTGCTTCAAGATGCCCGATATTGGATTTAACAGAACCCAATGCACAAGACACAGGTACATCTATTCCATCAAAGGCTTTTTTAAGCCCCTGTAACTCAATAGGATCACCCAAGGGTGTTCCCGTACCGTGAGCTTCTATATAAGAAATATCAGCGGGATTAATTGTGGATTGATCAATCGCTTCGCGAATTAATGCAGCTTGCGCCTGTGGATTGGGAACATTGTATCCGTTACTTTTTCCGCCGTGATTAATTGAACTGGCATTGATCACAGCATAAATATGATCGTTATCAGCAAGTGCTTTTGATAAAGGTTTTAATAAAACACTGCCGACACCTTCACCGGGAACATAACCGTCACCGCCTTCACCAAAACTGCGGCAGCGACCATCAGTTGATAAAAATTGTGAGCCCGATAGTTGCAAATACTTGTAAGGGTGCAAAGTTAAATTAACTCCGCCTGCAATCGCCATTTCACACTGATTATTGCGTATAGCTTCGCAGGCCAGATGAATTGCAGTCAGCGAAGACGAACACATAGTGTCGATGGTCATACTGGGGCCGGTGAATCCAAACCAATAGGAAACCCGATTGGCGACTGATGCATAATTGGATTCAGGGTATTTTTTACTTTGCACAGGTTCGGTATCAATTCCACTGAAATGATAGTGGCTCCACATAATGCCTGCAAAAACACCTGTTCTGGAATTTGCCATTTGGTTTTTGGTGTAGCCTGCATCTTCTATACAATTCCAGCTGGATTCCAGAAATAATCTTTCCTGGGGATCCATCGTAATCGCATCAGTGGGTGACACATTAAAAAATAAAGGATCAAATTGATCTGCGTTTTCAATAAAACTACCCCATTGACTGTAATTTTTACCTGTCGCATGGCGGCTCTTATTAAAATATTGTTTGTTATCCCAACGCCATTCCGGAATTTCCTGTATGGAATCGCGACCTGCCAATAAATTCTGATAGAAATCCTGAATATTTTCTGCATCCGGATAACGACCGGCAAGACCAATGATCGCAATAGGTTCTTTGTGGTTAGTTACATTAACTGATTGCTGGCTGGCCATTAATTTTTGACGACGACTGTAATGCCTGGCGTTAATAAATTTTTCTGGCAAAAAAGTCTGCTTAGAAAATTGTTCAGTATTAGGAAAACTCTGCAATTTATCCTGATTCATTTTTTGTGCAATTACAGCAATGTGCTGTTTCACAAAATAATCACTCAATGACTTAACATTCTGATATTCAAAAAACAATGTTTTGGGCAAGTCACCGAATATCCCGGATAATTTTCGGGTGATGCTCAAGGTCATCACTGAATCAATACCATAGGTTCCAAACGATTCCGTCAACACAATTTTGTTGAGATCCCATTTGGTTTCGATACTGATCAGGGATTTAATCTGGTTAACAATCCAGTTTCTGGCATCATCCGTATTAATTTCAGAAGTGTTGGAAACATCCAGGCTGTGAATTGTCGCTGTAACATCCTGATTAAGGAAATTGTCCTGAAATAAACCGCTCAATATTTTACTGTCGCCATAGCTAACCGCAACCTGTGCTGTGTCATCTTGAGCAATACAAAACTCCAAAGCCGCCAAACCTGCTTCATTTGATAAGGGCATCAACCCTGTTTCTTCACGAAGTTTTTGCAGATTATCAGCAGACAACTGCATTCCACCTTGTGACCAATAGGGCCAATTGATGGAAAGTGTTTTTCCACTGCGATCACCTGTTGCGACTAATTGATTTCTATCATACGCAAACAGATCCAGATAATTATTGGCCAGTGCATAATCGGTTTGACCGGCATTACCTATGATGGACGCCAGCGAAGAAAAGACCACAAAAATATCCAGATCCAGATCAGCAGTGACTTCATCAATAATTCGCGTGCCGTAAATTTTTGGCGAAATAACTGCATCAAAATCAGCCTGTGTTTTATTGAAAATCCAGGAATCCCGGGTACAACCTGCACTGTGGATTACACCATTAAGACAACCCAATCTTGCATAGGACTTTTCAATGACAGACTGCATCTCATCCCTGTTGGTGACATCTGCCGAAAAATAAACAGCTTCACTGCCTACGGATTTTAATTCTTGCAGTAACCGGGATACCGCTTCGTTGTGGCCAGATCGACCAACAAGAATCAGATTAGCTTGATATTCTTTTGCCAAATATTCAGCCACAATTTTGCCAATACCCTGCGCACCACCGGTAATTAAATAACTGCCACCGGTTTTTAAATAGATCGCCGAATTTCCTGAAGCAGCTAAAGGAGAATATTGCTGCACAAAAAATTGATCGTCTCTATATCGGCTCATCACTGAAACACTATGAGTTTTATTCCTGGATGCGTCTATATTGATAATTTTCAGTAACTTTTCATCACTGATGTCATGCGGATATTCAAGGCTGCTGCAAACAATGCGAGAGTTTTCCTGCTGAAGTGACTTCAACATACCCGTCAAAGCTTTCACGGGATTAAAGGGATAGTCTTCCACCAGAAGTGTTAAATGCACAAGGCTAATAGCAGAATTATCCATCAAGCTAATCGACAGTGATTTCGCCATCTTGAATATGTCTACCAATAGTGAATCACCATGGCCATCAGCTTTGGTTGCAATGATTATCTGCAATTCCGGTTTTTGATTATCCGAATTGAACTGATTTAAAATTCGTTTCCATGAATTCACCTGTGAAATATCTGCTTTTATGGAATGCCTATCAATTTGAATAAATTGAGTGTCTGGAACAAGATGTAAACCATTAAATCCAGCAGGTTGTTTTTTACCAAAATCAATATAAATTTGGTTGCAATTTCTGGCTGCGGAAGTAACCGATAATTTTTTCCAATCTGCAGTCCAATAGGAAACATCCGGTTTTGAGGTTGTTTTTACAGCGAGTGATTTATTGGCAATCGCAGCAACAACAAAATCATGCATAGCAACCAGACAATTTCCATTTTCATCACAAACATGAATATCAAATACCAGATTGCCTGTTTGTTCATCCTGATACTTTAATTGCCCGTATAGATCACTGGCGATGGATAAATTCTGTGTTGTATTAATTAAATGACGGCAAGATGAAGGAACATATTGTGTTTGACTATGAGGATGTAATTGTTCTATCAGTGCAAACAAACTCTGGAAAGCGGCATCAATCACGATAATGTTGGACAAGTGAATATCACCCGACCTACTTGCCTTATTGATGCTGGCTGCAAGTTCTTTTCCTTTTATCACAATAGATTCCAGTGATTTGAACACTCCGGAATATTGGAACCCCTTGATACTTAATTTTTCATAAAAACTGGATGCATCTATTTTAGTTGCTGATGAACTTCGTAAATTCGCTATGGCTGTTTTTTTGTTTTGCAGTTGAATGGCATTATTTTTTTCCAAAATCAATTCACCGGATGCATAAACCTGTTGCCAATTGTTATGGGCAACAATCTCGCATGCGACCTTTCCTATGGAAGGTTCCAGCAAAATTGCGGTTTCTATTGGCTCTTTGACATAAAGTGGATGTTGCCATTGCACATTTTCAAATCCAGCAATGTTATTTTCTCCTGCCAGATTTGCAGCAGCTCTTGCAATTTCAAAATAAGCCGCACCGGGTAATAATGCTTTATCCAAAATACGATGATGCTTCAGGTAAACTTCACTGGCTTTAAATGTTTTTGTATAAGCTTGCTGATCAAATGTTGAAATATTGCGATCAATTAAAGGATGCAAATTTGCATTGGCGGAAGAGGCCATCACTATGGTGGAATCAGATCGGCGATTAATCCAGAAAGAAGATGTCTGGAAAGGTGCCGCTGGCATTGGAATTCTGTAAGCCTGCGTAGCTGATTGTAAAAGAGTCCAATCAATCACAGCCCCCTGAACCCATAAAGCTGCAATTTTTGAAAACTCCCGGTGCTTAATCAAACTATTGATATATTCACGACCCGTTTCGCCAGAAGGCAAAAAAGAATTGTCTTTATTGGCACCTGCAGCATTTGCATTAAAAATTCCTGCTGCTGTCAAAGCTGACTGATAGGCTTTTAATTGCTGGATCAAAACTTCATGGTTGTCTGCAATCACTGCAAGACGCTCAACTTCCATATCACGCCCCACTTGTAAGGTGTATGCAATATCATCCAGAGATACATTTTCCTTTTCAGTTTCCAGGAAACTAATAAAATGATTGATATAGCCGCGCAGTCTGGATTCATCTTTTGCTGAAAAAATAAAAATTCGTGGTTTTTTGTTGTGATCAATTTGTTTATTACGAAGCGGCGATTCTTCAATAATCAAATGGCCATTGGAACCGCCTGCACCAAATGAACTGATCGCTGCGCAACGTTTTGTTCTTTGCAATCCTGCGTTGCGTAAACTTCCTGTCCAGCTGGTTAATTCTTTTTGTAAATAAAAAGGAGAGGATTCCAAATCAATATTGGGATTCACCTGATCACAATGCAGGCTTGGCACCAACAAATCGTGTTTCAATTGCAACAAAATTTTGGTGAGGCCTGAAACACCTGCGGCAGATTCAAGATGACCAATATTGGATTTCACAGATCCCAATGCACAATACTGATGTTTTTGAGATTGATGATTTGAAGAATGTGCTGAATAAGCTTGTGAAAGCCCGGCAACTTCAATCGGATCACCCAATTCTGTTCCTGTACCATGGGCTTCAACATAGGAAATCGCTTCCGGATTTATCCTGGCTTTTTCCAATGACTTTTTAATTAATTCAGCTTGCTGTACCGGATTGGGGACTGTGTAACCATTGGTTTTTCCGCCGTGATTAATATGCGACGCTTTAATCACACCATAAATATGATCTTTATCGGCAATTGCTTGCTCCAAGGATTTCAACAACACAACACCCACACCTTCACCAGGAACATAGCCAGTGCCACCCGCACCAAAACTTCTGCAACGACCATCTGAAGAAGCAAAATTCCCCTGCGCCAAA
>CAMLRJ010000131.1 GCA_946482345.1 uncultured Cellvibrio sp. | reverse complement strand
AATTTCCACCCCTCTCCCCCCGCCCTCTCCCACAAGGGGCGAGGGAGCCGATCTCACTTCGTCAAACACATATCCTTTATTTGCACCATCTATCCCCTCGCCCCTTGTGGGAGAGGGTTAGGGGGGGATAAAATTTAAGCCGACAAACTCATCCGTTGCTGCTCAACCACCAATGCCAGCTCCGCTTTTAAATTCACTACTTGCCCGACAATAATTAACGCCGGTGATTGCACTTGCTCGCGCAACACTGCATCAGGTAAATCATTTAATTCAGTAATAATGTTGCGCTGATTTTTACGGCAACCATTTTCGATAATCGCAACGGGCGTATTCAAATTCATACCGGCGTTTAATAATTCGCGAGTGATGTCGTCAGCGCGAGTTAACCCCATATAAAACACCAGGGTGTGATTTAATTGCGCGAGCGCGGACCAATTTACATCCAAACTTTTTTCGGCGTGGCCCGTAACAAAAGTACAACCTTGGGAAATGCCGCGATGCGTTAAAGGAATATCCGCATAAGTTGAACAGCCTGATGCCGAGGTGATGCCGGGGATAACTTCTGATTCAATACCAGCGGTGCGCAGCTCCATCAATTCTTCGCCGCCGCGACCAAACACAAAAGGATCACCGCCTTTAATGCGGCAAACGGTTAAACCGGCGAGTGCTTGTTGCACCAATAATTGATTTAAATCTTCTTGCGCTATGCTGTGTTGGTTTTTCGCTTTGCCAACATAAATAGCGGGAGTATTTTTTGGGAAGAGCGCACGAATATCAGCACTGACCAAATAGTCGTAAAAAATAATGTCAGCCGATTGAATAATGCGCAGCGCTTTTACTGTGAGTAATTCAGCGTCACCGGGACCTGCGCCCACTAAAAATACTTTGCCAACTTTGGGTGCGCGAACACGAGCGACAGAATCCAACTGGCCCGAAAACGGAGACGACAAATGGGAATGCGACAAGTAATTCATGATTGCACCTTAAAAAACGATTGATTATTCAATCTGTAAAATCATGAACAGGTATTTGCAATCGCAATGCCATAATGCATTTTTAAAATTAAATTATTTTTTTGATTGATGTTTCAGTGGCTTAGCAGAGGGTTATAGCGTCAACCGGGTATTGATGGTCATAACAATTGAATTAATTAGCGATCCTTTATGTTCGCAGATGGTGCAAATATGGTCTTTTATGATGCAAAAAATCATTCCGACAAAAATTGATTTTGCACCAATTAAATACAAAATAATGGTGCAAAGTGTTTTATTGCGGTGCTTTTTTATATTTATGTTGTAAATATGGGTCACCGTTTCCACCTCAGGTAGGCACAAGGACTCACCTCTACCAGGATAAATATCTATCCAAATACAAAATGATCCAAAATAGAACCTGCTCAAACCCTTGTCTGTTGGGGTAAGATCAACCTTGAATTCGCAATACAGTCAGCAATGCCTATGACTACGCCATTAATTGATAGCTTCGGCCGTCAGGTTACTTATGTTCGCATGTCGGTTACCGACCGCTGCGACCTGCGCTGCACCTATTGCATGGCAGAAGAAATGACATTTTTACCTCGCGATCAGGTTCTCAGCATTGAGGAGTTCGCTTTTTTGGGCAAAGTATTAAGCGAACTCGGGGTTACCAAAATACGACTCACTGGCGGTGAGCCTTTGATCCGCAAAGGTATTGTCGATCTGGCCCAGGCATTGGGGCAGCTTCCTTTATTGGAGCAACTCTGCCTGACTACCAATGGCACCCATCTCAAACCTTATGCACGGGAATTAAAAGCAGCCGGTGTTAAACGCATTAATATCAGTCTGGACAGCCTTGATCCTGATAATTTCCGCCGTCTGACTCGCATTGGTAATTTACAGCAAGTGTTGGAAGGAATTGATGCCGCTATTGCGACAGGATTTGCATCCATCAAACTCAACTGTGTTGCGCTCAAACATTACAACGCACATGAAGTGAATCATCTGGTGCAATTTGCATTGGATAAAAAAATTGATATCAGTTTTATCGAAGAAATGCCGCTGGGGAAAATTGATGACCACGGCCGCAATACCGAATTTGTCAGCAGCGCCGAATTGCGAGAATTACTGCAACAGGATTTTCAGTTAATTCCCGATATCCAAAAAGAAACCCACGACGGCCCCGCAAAATATTGGCGACCTGCCAACCACTCATCACGCATAGGTTTTATTTCACCTCATTCCGAAAACTTTTGCAGTAGCTGCAATCGTGTTCGCATTACTGCCACCGGCCAACTCTTGCTGTGTTTAGGCCAGGAAAATAGTGTTGATTTACGAAAAGTATTGCGCGAAAGCAGCTGTCCGGATAAAGAATTAAAACAAACCATCATCAATGCCATGCAACACAAACCGGAAAAACACCACTTTAATTTAGATGAAGAACCACAAATTGTTCGCTTTATGAATATGACCGGAGGATAAATATGTCATCACCAAAAGAATTTGTACCACTGAACATCTGCGTTCTAACAGTATCCGACACGCGCAATTATGAAACTGATACCTCTGGTCAAAAGTTACAGGATCTGCTCACCGCTGAAGGCCATCATTTATATGATCGAAAACTGGTAACAGATGATATTTACCAAATTCGCGCCGTAGCTTCCAACTGGATTGTCGATGCACAAGCACAAGTCGTGTTGATCACAGGAGGAACAGGTTTTGCCGGGCGCGACTCAACCATCGAAGCAATGGTTCCCTTGTTTGATAAAACTGTTGTAGGTTTTGGTGAATTATTTCGGCAAATTTCTTTTGAGGAAATTGGCACATCGACCATTCAATCGCGCGCGACTGCCGGTTTTGCCAATCACACTTTGATATTTTGTTTACCCGGTTCAACCGGTGCATGCACAACTGCCTGGCAAAAAATTATCAGGGAGCAATTGGACTCACGACAAAAGCCTTGTAATTTCGTTGGCCAATTGAAAATCAATAAATCACATTAGTTCTTTGGGGATGGCAATGACAATACTGATGTTTATTGCAGGCTTGGCACTACTGGTTGCGGGCGCGGATATTCTGGTGCGCGGTGCATCCAGGTTTGCCATGTCATTCGGCATATCACCGCTGGTTGTTGGCCTGACAATTGTCGCTTTCGGCACCGGTGCACCGGAGATGGCGGTATCGGTGGGCGCCGTTTTACAAAATCAAACCGATATCGCAATCGGTAATGTTGTCGGCAGTAATATTTTCAATGTTTTGTTTATTCTCGGTGTTTCCGCATTAATCACACCACTGATAGTGAATGTACAAATTATTCGTCAGGAAGTACCGATTATGGTGGGTGCATCAGTTTTACTACTGGCTATTTGCATCGATAGACGATTAGGACTGTTTGACGGGTTTATATTGTTTGCTTTGTTGCTGGCATACACCGCATTTTTAATTTATCAATCCCGCAAAGAATCAGCAGCAGTGAAAGAAGAATATTCTGAGGAATATATCAGCCACTCATCATGGGACAATAGCAAACCGGTACAGATTTTATTGATAATCGCTGGCCTGGCATTATTGGTGATAGGATCAAAATGGTTGGTGGCATCGTCTGTTATTTTTGCAAAACATCTGGAAGTCAGTGATTTGGTGATAGGCCTGACAATTGTTGCTGCCGGCACCTCCATGCCTGAAGTCGCAACCTCTGTCGTAGCCGCTATCAAAGGTGAACGCGACATTGCAGTTGGAAATGTTGTTGGCAGCAGTACCTTTAATATTCTTGGCTGTCTTGGGCTGGCAGCCATGGCATCGGGCAACACCGGTTTGGGAATTTCAGAAAGCGTTATCAATTTTGATTTGTGGATCATGATCGCTGTGGCAATCGCCTGTCTGCCCATCTTTGCAACCGGACAACAGATTTCACGTTTTAATGGTGCAGTATTTTTGTTTTATTACGTGGTCTATACCAGCTACCTGATTCTGATGGCACAAAATCATCCCATCGACTCACTGAATACAATAATGCTTGGTTTTGTATTACCACTTACCATTATCAGTGTTGTTGTGATGTTTTTACGGCACAACAATTTAAGCTTGAACCAGAGATCAAAATAACATCGATTTTATTTTCGGCCATCGATAAGGAATTCTGATGGCCGAATTGACTGCTGTTGAATCCCTTCAAAATCATATCCAGCTAATGCTTTATCAGTTGCGGCATTAACCGTAAAATGGCAGCCTGTTTTTATTATCCCATCACAAGTGACTCCTATGACTGCACATACGACTGCAAAAAAGCCCCTGGTATTATTAATTTTGGATGGCTACGGATTTTCAGAAAAGACCCAATACAACGCTGTCCGCGCTGCCAAAACACCGGTTTATGATCAACTCTGGAAGCGCCCCAACAGCCTGATTGAAACCTCCGGTATGGCGGTGGGTTTACCCGACGGACAAATGGGCAACTCGGAAGTGGGGCATATGACGATTGGTGCAGGCCGGGTGGTCTATCAGAGTTTTACGCGTATCAACAAAGCCATCAGCGACGGTGATTTCTTTACCAATCCGGTGTATGTCGATGCTATTGATCATGCAATCAATACTGGCAAAGCAGTACACATTTTAGGTTTGCTTTCAGAAGGCGGCGTACACAGTCATCAAGATCACATTTACACCATGATCAAAATGGCAGCGCAACGCGGCGCCAAAGAAATTTATTTGCACGCATTTTTGGACGGACGCGACACAGCACCACGCAGTGCAGAAACTTCTTTGGCAAAAGCGGATGCAATTTTTAAAGAAGTGGGCGTCGGCAGAACAGCTTCTATCGTCGGGCGCTATTTTGCGCTGGATCGCGACAACCGATGGGATAGAGTGAAAGCAGCTTATGATGTGATGGTCACCGGCGATGCAGAATTTGATGCACTCACTGCACTCGATGGATTAAAAGCAGCTTATGAACGCGGCGAAAATGATGAATTCGTAAAAGCCACTGTGATCTGCGCTGAAGATGAAGAAGTGGCTACCATTAACGATGGCGATTCAGTTATTTTTATGAACTTCCGACCTGATCGTGCGCGCGAAATTACCAATGCATTAATTGATGAAAATTTTTCCGGTTTTGATCGCGGTGAATTACATCCGCAAATTGCCAAATTTGTACAAACTACAGAATACGCATCCAGCATTAAAGCACCGATTGCCTTCCCGCCAGAAGATTTAACCAATTCATTCGGCGAATATTTGTCATCTATTGGTAAAACCCAATTGCGTATTGCAGAAACTGAAAAATATGCGCATGTCACTTTCTTTTTTAATGCAGGCAATGAAGTAGTTTATGCCGGTGAAGATCGAATATTGGTTCCTTCGCCGCAAGTGGCCACCTATGACTTGCAACCCGAGATGAGTGCACCTGAAGTGACTGAAAAATTAGTTGCGGCAATTGAATCCGGAAAATATGACGCGATTATCTGTAACTATGCCAACTGCGACATGGTGGGTCATTCAGGCTTATTTGATGCGGCAGTCAAAGCAGTTGAAGCTGTTGATATTGCCTTGGGGAAAGTACTGGCCGCAGTTGAAAAAGTCGGTGGAGAAGCTTTAATTACAGCAGACCACGGCAATGTGGAAGAAATGTTTGATGAAGAAACCGGGCAACCGCACACTCAACATTCCACTTTACCTGTACCGTTTATTTTCTTTAGTCATAGACACGCTGTGATGGAGAAAGGCGGTTCATTGGCCGATGTCGCACCAACCATGTTGCATTTAATGAATATCGCCCAGCCTAAAGAAATGACCGGGCGCAATTTAATTAAATTGGTTTAATTGGTAGGGCGGGCGGCCACAGGGGGCCGCCCCTACGTGTAGAGATATTAATGAAAAAAATTATTTTTCTATTACTGGCATTTATCTTCATTGGCACAGTTCAGGCCGATGAAAAAGCTGATATGGAAAAACTACAAAAAGAAATTGCAGCTCTGCAAAAAGAATTAAAATCCGTTCAAGGTGCGCGATCAGGTTTACAAAAAGATCTGGAAAAATCAGAAACCCAGATTAATGAGTTGGAAAAAAAAGCAGAAGACATTAAAAAAGAATTAAACAAGCAAAATCAGGATTTAAACAACCTGAAACAAGAACGCAGTCAATTGGAACAACAACGTCACAACCAACAAGAAAAAATTTCCGCACAGATACTGGCTGCTTATAAGCTGGGCCAACAAAGTGACATCAAACTATTATTGAATCAGGAATCGCCTGATAAAGTATCGCGACTGATGACTTATCACGGCTATTTTGTGATGGCCCAACAAAAAAAAGTGGAAAGTTATCGCAACACCATTTCCAGAATAGATACCATCACACCGGATATCGAAAAAAAAACCTTGCAGTTGGCTGCCATGCAAACACAATTGGATCAGCAACGAAATGCACTGGGCAGTGCGCACAAAGAACGTCAAGTTGCACTGCATAAAGTAAACTCCCAAATCAAAAACAAACAACAGGAATTGACACAGCTCAATGAAGACAGACAAAAACTTCAGGTTCTTTTGAGCCGCGTTACACGAAAAATTGCATCCAGTGGTGCATTAAAATCCCCGGCTTATGTTCCCTTACCCAAAGGCGGTGAAAAATTTTCTGTTCGCAAAGGAAAATTACCCTGGCCAACCCAGGGTAAAATTCTTCACCGTTTTGGCAGCCCGCGAATTGCAGGGCAACTCAATTGGAATGGCACTTACATTGCCGGAAATGCCGGTAGTAAAGTGATTGCTGTACATCATGGACGTGTAGTATTTGCTGACTATTTCGGCGGACACGGACTTCTGATTATCATCGATCATGGCGAAGGCTTTTTGTCTTTGTATGCACACAATCAGCGATTATTAAAAAAAGCCGGAGACCCGGTTATGGCGGGTGAATCCGTAGCGATTGTCGGTAATTCCGGTGGTCAGTCAACCAATGGTGTTTATTTTGAAATTCGACACAACGGCAAACCCGTTGACCCCAGCACCTGGCTAGCACCAGGTTAATCCAGAGAAATTTATGCGTATCAATTATTGTGTTGCCATAGGTTGTTTATTGACTACAGCTTATTGTTTTGCAGACGACAAGAATTCAGATTTAACCTCGAGTGAATTCGAACGATTTACCCAGGTCTATACTCAAGTTAAAAAATCCTATGTAGAAGAAATTGGCGATGCCGAACTTATTGATTACGCTATTAAAGGCATGATCTCCGAACTTGATCCTCATTCGGCTTATCTGGATAAAAATGAATTTGCAGATTTACAAAATTCCATTACAGGGGAATTTGCCGGAATTGGTTTGGAGATTGGTCTGAAATCAGGTTTTATTACCGTCATATCACCCATAGATGATAGCCCTGCCAGCAAAGCCGGAATTCAATCCGGTGACAGAATTGTGCGAGTTGATGACAGTCCGGTTAAAGGGCTATCGATTACGCAAGTCACACGACTACTACGCGGTGTCAAGAATAGCGAAGTTAACCTGACCATTTTCCGGAATGATCTGGAAGAACCTCTCGATTTTTTATTAACACGTGAAATTATTAAAGTAAAAAGTGTTCGCCATCGCACATTGGAAAATGATTTTTTGTATCTGCGTATTGCCAGCTTCCAATCCAATACCGGAGCTGATTTGCAAAAGATTTTGAATAACTATTTAAATAAAAATTCACAAACCAAAGGTGTCATACTCGATTTACGTAATAACCCCGGCGGAGAACTGGGAGCTGCAATTACTGTTGCAGATACTTTTTTGGATGGCGGGTTAATTGTCTATACCCAGGGACGTTTACCTAACAGCAACATCAATTATCAAGCGGGATTGGGTGATGACACATTTGGTTTACCGCTGGTGGTATTAATCAATGACGGATCTGCATCAGCATCTGAAATTGTAGCGGGTGCGTTGCAAGATCATCGACGAGCGGTGATTGCAGGTACACGCAGTTTTGGTAAAGGTTCTGTACAAACTGCAGCAGTAGTAGATCAGAATCATGCAATAAAATTAACCACCGCTCTTTATTACACGCCTTTGGGTAGATCCATACAAGCACAAGGCATAGTACCTGATGTCGTTATTGAAAAAGCTTATCTCACCCGAATTGAAGGTATTAACCAATCAACTGAAGCAGACTTTAATAATCATTTA
>CAMLRJ010000130.1 GCA_946482345.1 uncultured Cellvibrio sp. | reverse complement strand
TGAAACTGCGTCGGCTGGACCAGTCCTGCCCGCTGATTGTGGAAAAAGTGATCCAGGCCAATCGTCACACAGGCCAGGCAGGATTAATCATCGCCATGAAAGAGTTAAAAGCCGTCTATGCCACGGTGATTGACAGTTGTCGCCAGCAGGTGGCGGCTATGGCGATCTGAGTTGCCGCCATCGCTGCAATCCGTTCATTGACACCTCCTCAATTCGACCCTGGTTCACCAAGACCGTCAAAACTGGCTGATATGGGATTGCTCCCCACGCCAAACACTGCCAAAATCGCCAATTTTTCGACATGCATCACATTTTTAATGTGATGCATGATTAATTTTTGACCTCATTGATCGAGGCAGCCCCCAGTGTCATTTATTTGACCAAGCCATTATTGTGGTCTATTACTTAGTGGCGCTAGTCACTAGTTTGACTCGAAAACATGGTTTGCTTGTGGCGGGTAGTTGTCCAAGGGTGGCTGTATTTCCACTGAAAACGACATAAGGTCATAGCGGTATGTGGCGTAATAATAAAGTATTGGTAATCGACGATGATCAACAACGTCGATACGATTTAAAGATTTTGCTCGACTTCCTCAGTGAAACAAGCCTCGCTTCCCCAGCATCCGAATGGCAGGCAGCGGTAAGTGCCGAGGCCGCAAGTGAAGATTATGCGGCGGTGTTTATCGGTGACTATCGCTCCGCTAATCAGGGCCTGGAGTTATTACTTAAAGACGTACGTCAATGGAACGATGAACTCGCTGTGGTGCTGATTGGCGCTGAGGCAGCCATTGACGATGGCCTCGAAGATTCATTACGTCACATGATTATTGCCACGCTGTCGATTCCGCCCACCTACAACAAACTGGTCGATACACTTCATCGCGCCCAGCTATATCGAGAAGCCCAATCCGTCAGCAAACGTCAACCGCAACGCCGCCCGGCGCATTTGTTTCGCAGCCTCGTAGGCACCAGCCGGGTGATCCAGAATGTGCGCGAGATGATGTCGCAAGTCGCGGACAAAGACGTATCCGTTTTGATCACCGGCGAATCCGGCACCGGTAAGGAAGTGGTCGCGCGCAATTTGCATTACAACTCCCCGCGCCGCGACAAACCCTTTGTCCCGGTTAACTGCGGTGCAATCCCCGCTGAATTATTGGAAAGTGAATTATTTGGCCACGAAAAAGGTGCATTCACCGGCGCGATTAATTCCCGTGCCGGCCGTTTTGAATTAGCCGAAGGCGGCACCTTGTTTCTTGATGAGATCGGCGATATGCCACTCAACATGCAAGTAAAAATCCTGCGCGTTTTGCAAGAGCGGTGTTTTGAACGGGTAGGGAGTAATAAAACCCAGGCCGTTGACGTGCGCGTAATTGCCGCAACCCACCGTAACCTGGAAGGTATGATTAGCGAAGCGCGTTTCCGCGAAGATTTATATTATCGGCTCAATGTATTTCCCATCGAATTACCTTCACTTAAAGAACGCAAAGAAGATATTCCGCTGCTAATTAACGAACTTGTCTCGCGCATGGAAAGTGAGCAGCGCGGTTCCATTCGTTTTAATTCGGCGGCGATTATGTCGCTGTGTCATCACGAATGGTCGGGCAACGTACGCGAACTGGCCAACCTCGTCGAACGCATGGCCATCATGCACCCCTATGGTGTCATCGGGGTACAGGATTTACCGCCGAAATACCGCCACGTCGACTTAACCGATGAAGAGTTTATCCCGCAAGCACAAGCAACCGCGTTAAACGGCAACGCCAGTTATGTCAGCATGAACGACACGCCCTTGTTACCGGAACAAGGCATCGACTTACGCGAATACATCACCAACCTCGAACGCGATTTAATTCAACAGGCATTAAATGATTGCGGTGGTGTAGTCGCCCGCGCTGCCGAAAAACTCTGCGTCCGTCGCACTACGCTTGTCGAAAAAATGCGTAAGTACGATATGTCGCGTCAGGAAGTGATGGAGTGATTATCATCAAATATTTCATCCATTTTGTATGTTTTCATTTTTCCTGCACGATATAAATTCAAGCGTTTTTGGGCCTCCATTAACCACACCTCTTCGAGTTCACTCAAACCCGATTTGGTATTGTTTGATTCTTCGTCATCATCAGTTTTCATGTTCATTTGGATATTCAATGTTCTGTTAGGAATTCGATGGATTCTAAATCCGGGTGCGTAATTACCGCAATAGCGGCAATCTTTTTCCCATCTTGGCACCCGGCTTGCAATTACCCCTGTAATCGACGAAAGCGTTGGATTCTTGACGCGATCAGGCAATCTTGGGGGGATTTATGCAGGTGGTTTCTCTGGCCAATTCCGCAACAAATGTCAAAAGTCTGCCATTGAGTACAGGCTTGGCTGCGGACACTGTCGCTAAAAATCAGGATCTTAAAGCTGCTTTTGATATGTTTAATCAAATGTCACAACAGTTGGCGGATTCTTATTATCTATTGGAAAACCGCGTTACTGAATTGAATCAGGAACTCAGCAGTGTTACCCATCAACGTTTGCAGGAATTAGCGGAAAAAGAAAAATTAGCGCACCGTTTGGAAAGTTTATTGAATTTTTTACCGGGCGGTGTAGTGGTGTTGGATTCATCAGGTTATGTCTCGGAATGTAACCCGGCTGCCATTGAATTATTGGGTGAACCGCTTGAAGGTGAATTGTGGCGCGATGTCATTCAACGCAGTTTTGCACCGCGTCAGGATGATGGGCATGAAGTGTCATTGCGCGATGGTCGTCGCATCAGTTTTCAAACGCGCAATTTGGGTGAAGATGGTCAAATTATTTTATTGACCGATCAAACCGAAACCCGCCGCTTACAAAGTGAATTAAGTCGTCATGAACGTCTGTCTGCTTTAGGCAAAATGATGAGCGCTTTGGCGCATCAAATTCGCACACCTTTATCGGCTGCCATGTTGTACGCCGGGCATTTATGTGATGGCAAACTGGATGCAGAAAAACAGCAACAATTTTCTGAAAAAGTCTTATCCCGTTTACACAACATTGAACGACAAATTCAAGACATGCTGTTCTATGTAAAAGGAGAATTGCCGTTAAACGATATGATCAGTGTCAATGAATTGGAACAATCACTGAGTGAATCGATGGAAGCGGTTTTAATGAGCAGCCATTCAACCTGTGAATGGGATAATCAGGCGGGTGAATATTATATCCAGTGTAATCGCGATGCCTTGATCGGTGCTTTGCTTAATCTGGTCAATAACGCTATTCAAGCGGTTGAACGTGATGCGCAATTGTGTGTTGCATTCAAGCTAAAAAAATCAGAAAAAAATGCGCAATTAATTATTCAAATTTCAGACAAAGGCCCCGGTATGTCGCCTGACATTCTGGCGAAGGCTGGTGATTTATTTGTGACAACCAAATCGCAAGGAACCGGTTTGGGTTTAAGTGTGGTGCAAGCAGTTGTGCGCGCACATTCAGGCGAATTTTTATTGGAATCGCAAGCGGGGCAGGGCACTTGTGCCAATCTATTGCTACCGCTGGTGAATTATTAATGATGGTGAAGTACCGAACACTAAGGTACAAAAAAACGAGGTGACATCATGGCGCTGGCTATGCAAAAAATGAATACTCAACCGAGCATCAATGTATTGGTGGTTGAAGATGACAACAACCTTCGTGAAGCGTTGGTGGATACTTTGCAATTGGCAGATTATCAAGTCACTGCCGTCAATAGCGCTGAAGATGCACTGAAAGAATTGGCCATGCAAAATGACATAGCACTGATGGTTTCCGATGTGAATATGGGCGGCATGAGTGGTCACGAATTATTACGTCATGTCAAAGTCGATTATCCACATATTCCGGTGATTTTAATTACGGCTTATGCGAGCGTCAGTGAATCAGTTGATGCGATTAAAAATGGCGCTGTAGATTATTTGGTAAAACCTTTTGCACCCAATATTCTGGTTGAAACCATTGCGCGCCATTTGGGAGTTGCGCAATTGGTGGGTGATGAACCTGTGGTGTCAGCGGCGGCCAGTAAACAATTATTGCAATTGGCTCAACGTGTTGCTGTTTCCGATTCAACAGTATTAATTCTTGGCGAGTCAGGAACAGGTAAAGAAGTATTGGCGCGTTATATTCATGAACATTCCACTCGTCGTAATCAACCCTTTATTGCCATTAACTGCGCCGCGATTCCGGAAAATATGTTGGAAGCCATGTTATTCGGTTATGAAAAAGGTGCCTACACAGGTGCGCATGCCAGCACGCCCGGAAAATTTGAACAGGCCAATGGTGGCACTTTGTTGCTCGATGAAATTTCTGAAATGGATATAGGTTTGCAAGCCAAATTATTGCGCGTATTACAAGAGCGTGAGGTGGAACGTTTGGGTGGACGCAAAACCATTAAGTTAGATGTAAGAGTCATTGCAACCTCCAACCGCGATATGCGCAGTGAAGTCATCGCCGGAAAATTTCGTGAAGATTTGTATTATCGTTTAAGTGTTATGCCATTGCGCTGGTTACCTTTGCGTGAACGCCCGGAAGATATTGTGCCCCTGGCTGAAAAACTGTTACAAAAACATGCGCAAAAACAAAATCGTCGCGGCATGAATTTGTCACCTTCTGCACAACAAGCCTTGTTATCTTATTCCTGGCCAGGCAATGTTCGTGAATTGGATAACACCATGCAGCGCGCCTTGATTTTACAAACGGGGCATGTGATTCAGGCAGAAGATTTGGGATTGGATATTGCACAAACTATGGCAATTTCAAATGATTTCCCGGCAACAACCCGAGTGCCTGATGTTTTAATGCCAACATTTCACATTCCGCATGCGGTAACAGAAACTGTCAGTAATTCGGCACAACAATTAGGTGACGATCTGCGCCAACGCGAATATGAAATTATTATGAATACCTTACGTCTGGAAGGTGGCAGCCGAAAAAATACGGCTGAACGTTTGGGAATCAGTGCGAGAACACTGCGTTATAAAATTGCGAGATTGCGTGAAGAGGGCTTTGCGATTACGGAGTGATGGTTTTTTTGTTCTGACATTTTAAATCCCCCCTAACCCCCCTTTTTCAAAGTGGGGGACAGATATCACTTTTTTAAGAGATTGTTTTAAATCCCCTTTGTAAGAGAAAAATAATTCTATTTATTTGTCGATATCTCAATAACATTAACTCTTTACAATTCAATTGATAATTTAAAAACAGGGAGTCGTTCCCCACTTTGAAAAAGGGGGGTTAGGGGGGATTTAAAATCTCCAAAAGATTTACCAGCGATAAAATGGCAAACCCTTTCCGGCGGCAAAAACTGGCCTGCTTTGTGCAATAACCTATACAAATCTATGACTTGCCAAATTATTGGCGTGATGGGAGTAAAGGTTATGACTGACAGAGTAGATATCAATCGTCTTTTGACAGATATGCGTTCATTAAAAGCGCAGACTCAGGTCTTCCAGCGTCCTGCGATTAATCCCACAGATGTGAATCCTTTTTTAACCACGGGTGCGGTTAAAGTCGATCAAGTGAATCAGACGCCGAGTTTTGGTGATTTGATGTCACAAGCCATTAACAAAGTGAATGATGTGCAAAAGAAATCCAGTGCTATGGCAGAAGCTTATGAAAAGGGTGTGGCGGGCGTGGATATTACTGATGTGATGATTGCATCGCAAAAAGCCTCTGTGTCATTTCAGGCAATGGTGCAAGTGCGTAATAAATTGGTTGAAGCTTATCGTGATGTAATGAATATGCCGATTTGATTTTTTATCAAAAAATTTTTTCGAAATGAGTCAATTGGAGAAATAAAATGGCAGCCGCAGCAGAACACAATATGCCAGCGAAAGCAAAAGTCAGTGGAGATTTTCTGGAAGGCTTCAGCAATTTGAATTTATTGCGGCAAGTCGGTTTGATGATCACATTGGCTGCCAGTGTTGCGGCGGGTGTTGCAGCCGTTTTTATGATTATGGGCAGTGATTATCGTCCGCTTTATGGTCGTATGGATCATATGGATATGAATAATGTCATAGATGTGCTCGATCAAAATCAAATTAAATATAAATTGGATGAACGCACAGGTTCTTTGTTAGTCGAGTCTGATGATGTCCACATGGCGCGTTTGAAATTGGCAGAATTTGGAATGCCGGGTGATGCCAATGTTGGTTTTGAATTAATGGATAAAGAACAGCCATTGGGTACCAGTCAATTTATTGAAAACACGCGCTACCAACGCAGTATTGAAGGTGAATTGGCGCGAACCATCACCAATATCACATCCATTCGCAGTGCACGTGTGCATTTGGCTATTCCGAAAAAAACTGTTTTTGTGCGCGATGCTGCCAAACCTACCGCATCAGTTTTTGTTGAATTATTTGCAGGGCGCAGTGTTGATCCTGCACAAGTAAAAGCGATTATGAATTTGGTAGCTTCTTCTGTACCTGATATGAAAATGGCCGATGTTACAGTGGTTGATCAACACGGCAATTTATTATCAACCGGTGAAGACAGCACAGAATTATTATTAGCCAGTAAACAACATCAATATTCTGAAGAGGTGGAAAACAGTGTTATCAAACGTATCAACAGTATTTTGGAGCCAGTAATTGGTTCGGGAAAATTTAAAGCGGAAGTCAGCGCTGATATTGATTTCACTGCGGTTGAACAAGCAGCAGAAGTATTTAATCCTGATTTACCTGCGGTGCGCAGCGAACAAACATTGCAAGAAGTGAAAACCGGTGGTGATTCTGCCGGTGGAATTCCCGGTGCACTCACCAATCAACCTCCTGGTACCAATGTACAAGCGCCGGAACAAATTGATCCTGCAACTGGCCAACCGATTGTTGCAAAACCTCCCACCAACAATCGTGAACAAGCGACGCGTAATTTTGAATTGGATAGAACTGTCAGTTATACAAAACATCAGCAAGGTACGTTAAAACGTTTAACCGTTGCGGTGGTGGTGGATGACAAAGTGACGGTCAATGAAGATGAAGAAACTGTTCGCACACCCTGGACTGATGAAGAACTGAATCGTTTGACTATACTGGTGAGAGACGCCGTGGGTTTTAGTGCAATACGTGGCGATAGTGTGAATGTATTGAATACGCCTTTTATTGGCGTGCCGGAGCTGGCAGAGGAGCAAATAGAGGAAACACCCTGGTGGCAAACCTGGTTGCTGTCGAACATCAAAATGCTGGCAAGTGTGATTGTATTTTTGGTTGTCGTATTTGGAATATTGCGTCCGATATTCAAAGGTTTGTCGCGACAAGGTGGCGCTATTGCCGAGCAGGAAGAAGCGCGTCAATTGGCAGCACTGGAGGCTGCAGGAACAGTGGGTATGGATGGTATGTCGGATGAAACCGTCACTCTTACCGGTGGCAGTGCGCTGATGTTACCTGGCCCGGAAAATAGCTACGAACATCAAATTACAGCTATTAAAGGTCTTATTGCTGATGATCCGGGCCGTGTTGCACAAGTCGTTAAAAAGTGGGTGAATCGCGATGACTAATGAAAAAAATGCTCCTGCAGAAAAATCCAAAACCAAATTGCGATATTTGGATCAGGCCGCCATTTTATTAATGTCATTAGGTGAGCAGGACGCAGCTGAAATTTTAAAACATATGGGGCCAAAAGAAGTACAGCGTTTGGGTACTGCTATGACGGCATTGCAAAATGTGCAACAAGTTGAAGTGCAATCGGTCATTGGAAATTTTTTTGAAGAGGTCCGAAATTTAACCGGTTTGGGCATAGGGACTGATAATTACATTCGCAAAATGTTGGTGACAGCATTGGGTGATGACAAGGCCAACAGTTTGATTGATCGGATTTTGTTAGGTGGTAATACCACTGGCCTTGATACCTTGAAATGGATGGATTCACGTTCAATTGCCGACATGATTCGTAACGAACACCCGCAAATTCAGGCAATTGTGATCGCCTATCTGGATGCTGATCAATCTGCACAAATTTTATCGTTTTTCCCCGAAAAAGTTCGCCTCGATATTATGATGCGGGTTGCATCGCTGGACACAGTACAACCGCAAGCCTTGCAAGAGTTGAACGATATTCTTGAAAAACAATTTTCCGGTAATGCTTCATCGCAAACCAAAGCCATGGGCGGTTATAAAGTTGCTGCAGAAATTATGAATAATCTGGATGGAT
>CAMLRJ010000129.1 GCA_946482345.1 uncultured Cellvibrio sp. | reverse complement strand
GTCGTGTGCCTAATGTAAGAGGGTGATCCGCATCATCCATATCAACACCCAGAATGGTGGCGAAGGTTCGTCGCATTAAATAATTTTCGACTGGCACTATTTGCCCTCGCCCGACTGCACCATCTGTGGCTATATCCAACGCCAAACATAAACCTGCATAAGAACCTTTCCATTTTTGTAATTCACTTAAACAGGACAACCAGACACGTTGACGATGTTCGGGCCAATGCACAGGTAAACCGGCACCTAATAATGATGATAAGAGTGGCAAATGTTGTCGCGGTGATGACTGCGGCAAAAACCAGCACTCTGCTGCTGCGATACGTTTTTCCAAAGGACTGAACATACCATCCAATACTGATAAAACTCTTTCGCGAACATCAGCACCATTGGCAGGAATTTCTACCGGTTTTTTTGTCACATCATCGATAATTTTTTTTCGTGATACATCATCCTGTTGATGAAATAAAGGTGGCAGAAAATTTTCTTGCCAGGAAATACGCGGATAAGTTACGCGCAAACAATCAATAGTTGGCGTGTGGCGACCATCACCTGTCATCTGTATTTCAATTTGCAAATAACGACCGCGAATATCACGTACAACTCCATTGCTGCGCTGCAAGAGTATTTCATACAAACCCTGATGACTGGATTGATGATCATAACGGCTACTATAAAAAGGCAATTCACTGGCAATAGGTAGTTTGCAGGGCGCAACTTGCAATTGCCAATCATCCGGCGCATTCACATAATCATCGTAAGCCTGTACACGAATGAGCAGTTGGCAACCTACAGGAATACTCGCATCCAGATAAATTCGATCCCACCAGGTATCCGGATTACCGGAATCCAACACACGATTTAATATGGCATCACCGCGATTAACATAACGTGCTTGCGGTAACGGAATAATTTGTTTGGGGCCATCCGAAGATAAGTAACGAATTGTTTGATCATCGCCACTGACAAAACGTACATCCAATTGACTGTGCATGGGATAACGACGCTTTTCGATACGACTATTATCCTGTTCCAATAATACACAGGCAAAATCACAATGTTTGGCTTCGGAGTTGTCGGCATAAAATTGCAAAAACACTCTGTCTTCAGCTATGGACGCTATATCCGTTGCCAGAGGTAATGTGGCCAGTTGTATCTGACGCAATTGAAAAGATAAATCCGGATCAAGATGCGTGCTGATTAATTCCTGTGTTTGATTATCATTCATCAACATCAATAAATAGACTTGTGTTTGATTGGTACACAGTGCCATTAATTGGCGTTCAGGCGGTAAATCAATTTCGCGAATAATGCGCAAAGGTGTCGGGTTGATATACAAAGGTTCAAAACGATCCAACTGAGGTTGATACGCATGAGGCAAAGGCTCGCCTGCAAAAATTTTTATTTTATTGTCAGCGGCAACCCAAACACGATTATGCTGATCCACGCGGCAACGCTTTGGTTTGAAACTATCCTGATCTGTATCTTGCCAATCAAAACTTAATTGCCAACGTCGTTGCAAATGCACCAAACGCAAGCTGTGTTTATTGTTGCCATCGGATTCAATCAAAGCCACGCGACCATCACCGCCCAAATGCAAATCAATAAATTGCGAATCCGGTTTTGCATTTACAGGTGCAACCGATAAAGATTCCGCCGAATCGCCATAAGGCGCTTCACTACTTGCCAATACCGGGCCAGCAACGGCGGGATTTTTTAACAAGCTTTTTTCATAAAGCGAAAGATTTTTTTCCTGATCAAACTGTTTTTTATGTTGCCAATTCAATGCATAAAAAAGTTGCTTGCGATCATCGGATAAAAAACCCAATTGTTGGTATTGATCCATCACTAAAGGTGTTGAGGACTGCCATTTTGCATAAGCCTGCTGCTGTTCTTTTTCAGGAAAACGTAATTGATGGTTCATCGCCAAATGAAATAAATGATCGCGTGTATTCCAGACACAATCACCTAAATTGCGCGTACGAAAATCATCAAGGCTATTGAGAACAAAATACGCAGGTCGTTGCATCATTCATCCTCTCAACAGAAATCAGGAATGACGGGAACCGCCATGGCTGATGTTGCGGGTACCGCTGTAATTAAATCCGGTGCTGATGGAATATGTTTGCCCTCTTCAATATGAATCGCCATCAGCTCAGGTAATTGGTAAAGCTGTAAATCCAGTTTTTGTGTATCGGTCCATCCACTATTTTGTTGGTGATACAAACGCACATGACTCACCGATAACACACCAGGCGTGCGCGCAGCCATGGTTTTTAATTCATTAACTTCCAATTCGCGTCCCATGGGCCAGCCCTTGCCGGTAAAACCACCGGGTGCCAATGCCCATAAACCCTGTAATAAATTTTTTTCAACTGCCTGAAAAGTTTCTACCAATGTCATGGGGTCCAGCACTTCAACACTGATTGAAAGTGCAACCGGTATAAATTGTGGGCTCAATACATAAAGTTCAGTGCCCAACATTTTTCGTGATTCCAGATAACCAAACACGTCTGCCAATAAACCCGCTGTAGGTTTGGGAGCAGCACCCAGTGCGGGTTCTGCAGGTGGCATGACAAAAACACTGACAACGCCCGGTACTTTTTCGCGTACTGCAGCCAGCGAGTTACCCGGCATTAAACCGGGAATAACTTCTGCACGCGCTACTGCAGCAATCGGATTATCTTCTGCAAGTTGAATAAAATCAGATTGCGTCACGGCGCGATTACGATGAGATAATTCAGCAGGAATTCTTTTTTCTGCTTGCTCAACCGTTTCAGCATCGACACCGCCAGTAATGGGCCAATCCTGATGCACTTTTAATTCATTATGATTTGCTGACAAAATTTGTTTTATGCCACCCACTGGCAAATTACCCTGAGCACCACCACCGGCCCGATAATAAGCAACACGAATTCGACTTTGCGGTGCAGGGCGCATACCACGAATTCCATCACCGAAAATAACACTGCCTGATGCCGGATCAAATTGATAAACGCGATCATTCACACCGCAACCGGAAAAATGACTCACTTGTCGCCAGGTGACATAAACGCCCTGCTCACTCACTTGAATCATTAATGATTGGGGATCAACCTGACGCGCTTTAATCTGTGCAACCTGACCCGCGCGACCATCACCCATTGCAATGACCTGATCACGTCCGATTTGCTGCGCGGCAATTTCAACTGCGTTGATGCACATAAAACCCAATTCAAATTGGGGATCATCCGGCGCTGTTAGACACAACCAGCACATAACGGAATCCGGATCTACATCAGCCGGAGATTCCGGTGCAGTGTTATTCACACCGGCATATTTGGGATCACGAGTATATTCAGAAGCCAATGATTTGAAATTTTTCGGAATTTTCAAACGCACCACACCGGTTTTTCTTGCTCCCAATGAACTGTCTGCAATGACTTCCAGTGGTGTCAGTTCCGCTGTTTGCGACTGCGCTGAATCCTGCCACAATAAATGCCAACGTAATTGTCGCGGTGGTAATTCAAGGGCCATATCGCCTGGCTGATCCACCACAGGGGCCAAACCTATATTCAGAATTTTCCCGGACAAATTCTCGCGAATGGCTTCGCGATGCTTGAATAAACTTTTATCTGCTAGATGCAGCAACAAATAGAATTTTTTATCCAGCGATTTACTCAAACCTGGAACATCCTGACCTAAATTAAAACTGCGTGGTCGAAAAGGAATCGTATTGTGGCTATAAATTTCCTGTAGTTGATTCAATGTAATATTCATTGCATTCAATTCTTCTGCTGTAATCTGCTCCTTGATCATTAGCCGTAACAATAAGGGCGTAGGTTGTACCTCACCTTCTGTTGTAAATAATTGATTCGCACCGGATAAATTGGATTCCGACGTTAACAACGGCGGCAAAGTCGGTGTTTTTTGCAAAGATTGAATTGATACCAATCCTCTTGCAGCAATGGCGGGTCGCATCGGAATTTGTAATAAATTCAAAAATGCCTGACGCTGCCGTTCCGGAATTAAATTCGCACGATAAATAATGGTTTCTGTCATCCATGCCATTAAATCCGTCAAGGCATATAAGGGATCACCTTCAACCAATTGTTGTAAATCCGGCAATTGTGACAGCAGACGTTGTCTGGCCTCTTTTGCCAAATCATCAAAACGGCGATCATCCAGTAATGTAATAGGTAGTGGCATAATTTAGATCTGCAATTGAAGTCCTAATTGAAGACTGTTTTGTTCACCTGTTTGTTTAATCTGATACAGCAAAATCAGTGTTACTTCATTTAATGCCTGAGTTTCGACACGCAAATTCTGCACAATAATTCTGGGCTCCCATCGTTGTATCGCTCGTAGAGCCTGATCTGCAATTAATCGACGGGTAGTCTCGTTATTGGGCTGATGAATAAATTGGTTAAGCCCTGCACCAAATTCAGGACGCATCAAACGTTCACCTGGCGATGTCAACAAAATATTCCACAAAACATCGCGCACACTGTCCTCGTCCCTGGCCCACTCAAATCGGCCATTGGTAAAACCGGATAATGAAAAACTTGGCGCCATGATTAACCTCTTTATTTACACAATCTTGGCAACACCATAATCGCGTAGGGAATCCAGCGAAAAATAATGTTTAAAATATTCAACACAATCATTAATAAAATCATCGCGCAAATCGTAATAATTGGAATGCTGAAGCTGATACTGAATCCCATACAGGCGCTCAAAGGCGATTTGGCTGCATTAGGCTTCATCTCCATAGTAGGAGACACCTTCATCATCAAATCACTGATCGATTTCGGCGTTAAAAATGTCACGCCTTTTGGAAGACCTTTGGTGATATCCGATAATTCCGGCAATTGAATAACACTCGGCCGCATCGCTATAGGATCAAATGGATTGGCAACCGTGAATTCCATGGATGCTTTACCCCATTGCAAATGTTCACAGCCACAATCATCGCGGTAACGCACAAAGGGAACAATAAAATAACGTTCACCCGCAGCCTGGGTATAACGTGGCAAAGGTAAATCTATCTCAATTAATTGATTGGTTTTTTCAGCACGAAACAACATGGCTTCACGAATATCTTCCGCCATGGATTTAGTCAGGTAAACGAAATGAGACAAATCTGGTAACGGATTCCATTCCCCGGGTCTAATCTTATTTCCAGTTTCAAGATGCAATTTTTCTTCTTCAAGATACCAATCCATAATCGAAGCATAATGCTGGCTGATGTAGTCCAATAAATTACTTTTTTTAATATCTTTCTTTTTAATCCAATCATCAAACTCTGTGAGCCGGTGATTCATTAAATCCATTTCATATGGATTCAAGCCCTTTGAGAATAAAGGTATGGACTGCAACAAACTGCGTAATTTTTCGTTATCCTTAATACTGACATCAAAAATTTGATAGCGATGAATTAGCATGATCAACCAATTCGCCATAGCACGTTTTGGGCGACCTGCATTGATTTGCAAATATTCTTTTTCAGACCAGGTAAAATAATCACAGGGATTTTTCACCAATTCGGCTATGGTTCCTGTGCAATTACAGGGAGGGTTGTCGAGTGATACACCATCCCAACTACCGAATGGCCATTCCAGTTCAGCCATATAACCTGCTGCTGAAATTTCAGCGTTGCCAGATTTTGTAAGGTCAACCGGAATTTCCTGTGCATCTATTTTTCCATTCAGCGGCAAATAGCCATACAACAGTGTGCGGGGTTTATCAGACTGTTTAACTATGTGTGTATGTAATGGATAAGTTTGTTCGCCAGTGAAGCCCAGTGATTGATTGTTTTCCGATACGGATTTCAATTTGATCATGGAATTAAATGCTTTATGTTTGCTATGGTCCGGATCAAATTTTTCATCGATGCTATTAATATCTTTCCAACCTATGGCTTCACCGTCACGCAATTGCCAGGTTTGCACAGTGCTACCATTTTTTTTACGTACCACAAAACCGGATGAAACAATATTGCGCGGTGAAAACGCCGGTTTGAATGGCACATCACAAACCAATTCACTGGCCAATACATAAAAAGTGCGGTGTAACGGCAAACGTAGTCTGGTGTAGTTACCACCAAATTTATCTTCCTGAATCCAGTTTTGTGCTGAATAACTTTTTAATAAACCGCGTGCAGATTCTTTTTGAAAAGATTCAATAAAATCTTCTTTCATGTAACGGTGCAACACAGTGTAATCCTGTGCATCGGCATACCAGGGCGCAACAAATTCCGGTTTATGATTTACCATACGTTCCCCGCTCCCGGTGTATAACTGGTACCTACAACTGACGTGGCAATTAAAGTGTCGCACTTGACCACACCCGAAAACTGACTCATACCCGCATCTACTTTCACCATGCCTGCACTCACATCAACTTGAGACGCTTCAACTTTTACTTTCATCGAACTGGTGATGCTGATGCCATCTGCAGACAACTTCACCTGATCGCCGCTGCGATCAATCGTAATTTCACCCGCACCCGAATCATCAATGGTAATGGTGTGACCCGCCGGTGTTTCAATTGTCACTTTGGGTGAACTACTTTCATCCATAATTAATTTGGTTCCTCCCGGTGTGACAATCGCATAAATATCTTCAACAGCTTGTGCATCAGTTGGATGACTGCTACTGCCACTCCAGACTGATCCCAACACAATTGCTTCATCCGCTCGCAAAAAAGCCACCACCACAATCTCATCTATGCGCGGCAAAAAACTGATGCCGTAATTCTGCCCCGCGCTATTGCTCATACAACTGGCCCAAATATCCAGCTGATTCACCATCAGTCGCACCTGAACACGTCCTCTTCCTTGTGAGTCCTGGTTATCCAGCACTTTTGCCAGATGTAAATTTTGCAAACCCAAACTGTGTTCCATTAATTTTGATTCCAACTGCTGCGTCTGAATTTCAAACGCGTCTTGAAACCATTACCGGTATCAAACAAGTGTTGTGTGTGCACTATTTGATACTTGCCATTCAATCTTGCAGAAGCACCGGATACATTGATTTGTCCACCTGTGTTCAAACCGGCATTACCACTGGTAATTAATTCACCTGTTAAAAACTCGCCGGATCTTTTTTGAAATTCTGCTCTGGCCCAACTATTGGCTTCAGATTGATTACGCGAAAAAGGATAAGCCAATAAATCTTCACTACCCCACCCGAGGTTATTTAATAATTGTTTGGCATCCTGACCCGATTCACTTTGTGAATCTGCCTCACTTGCATCCGTTTGTTCATCTGCTTCCAAATTAAAACCTTTAACCTGTGCAGATAAATATTGATGATTCAAATCAGCTGTAATACGCAATAAACTCACACCACTTTGAGTATTAATATCGACTGGCTGTGCGCTCTGCTCTTCGGCTTTTATCCGAAGATTATTGGCGTGATTACGCACTGCAATTCCGTAAGGCCACAGAATGCGTTGCAAAAATGCCAGATTGGTTTCATTCAGTTGATGCCACACGCCTGTATCACTGCTCACTTGAATGTCTCCTGATAAATTGGCATCCGATAAAACCGTTTGCACCAGATCATTAACACTGACAGATTCAAACACGCGACTCTTGCGTTGTTTGGCTAACTTATGCAATCCATCTTCCATCAACAACACCAACCGTGGTGCACCTTGTCCGTAGACTTCTTCTATTGCAGTAATATCGCCTGCAAAAATCACAGTATCACTGGCCAATATTTCAATTTGATCGCCATGTGCAATATCCTGAAATGCATAACCCGATTCACCTGACTCATCGGTATTACCCCAATTCACCAAACGCAATTCAGCGTGTGACATACCACTGAAAGGTAAATTTACACGCATAAAAATCACTGCCTGTTCCATATCCGCACGTTGATTTCCGTTAATACGGATATGCGGTCTGGCACTGATTAAAATTGCATTTTCTTCAGTCAACTTCCAACCTCTTGCGTCTTTCTTCTGCGACTTCCAATTCATGAATCATTTTTTGCAAATTCTCTTCCGGGTTAATTCCATAATCAGCAAACTGACCCGAACTTTCCGGAGCCTGAATATCAACCGTTAATTCGTTAATGATGATGGGCATTTTTTTGTACCATCAGCGATTCTTTATCTCCTAACCTCCCCCTCGGCAGGGGGAGGAACTGGAAATC
>CAMLRJ010000128.1 GCA_946482345.1 uncultured Cellvibrio sp. | reverse complement strand
TACCTGAAATGGCGTAAATCAACATCCAGCATAAATCAATACATAAAAAAATCAATGTGAGATAGGCATATTGCACGGCCCAGTTTTGTGATGGATGAATAAATTGTGGAAACAGTGCACCAAAATAAATAATACCTTTTGGATTGGTGACGGCTATGAGAAAACCTTTCAGAAAAAGCCGCGAATCCTGAAATTTTTTTGTCGCACCGGGATTGATCCCCGACAGCCGGAATAATTGTACTCCCAGATAAATTAAATAAGCCCCGCCCAGATATTGAATCCAGATCAGCGTCGCAGGCGATTTCTGCAAGAATAAAGCGACACCCAATGCAGAAAGCAAAATCAAGGTTAAATTGCCAAGACTGACGCCAAGCATAGCGCGAAAGGTTTGTCTCAAACCATAATGAGCCGCATCGTTCATGCAGTTGATCATCACGGGGCCGGGACTGGCAGACAAGAGCAGAGTCAGCGTAAGAAACGCAAACAAGGAATTCAGTACTTCCATAAATCCGGACTTCGCGGTTATTGAATGGCGGATACTACTTCAGGTGATGAGCCTGAGGCAAAATGCGCAAAGCCTTCTATACTGGGAAAAATAATTAGCCGGGTATTAATGGGTGAAGTATGGGTTATGCAACGATTTCCAAAGCAATCATTATTTTGGAAGAGCTATTGGCCGGATTGGACAAGGCCTATTGGGAAGCCAATTCAGCGGATAATAAAGATTTCTTCTACGACATTATTCGGGCTATTTACGCCGAGCTATCCGAGTTAAACAAACTCAGTGTTCAGGATCACGACTTGCGTTATGAATCCATCACGGAATCGTTTGGCGTGGCTCAGGTTAAATTAATGCAGCTTAATAAGTACATCCATGAATTGGTCTTGCATTCAACAACAGCAGCCAGCCTGGAGCGTTTAATTCCCGATGCTTTGACTTTGACCATGCAGGAATAAAGCGTATAGGCCTTTCCCGTCAGTCTTTCCAATTTTTCTTCGTCATTTCCGCGGCGACGGCTGCCTTTTCAGGAATAACAATAAGCTTTGATTGGTGTAAATATTCCTTATATCCAAATAGAATCAATGAGTTCGTATAATTGCAAAACAATTTAAAAATAATTTGAAAAGCACTAGCGAATTCTGTTATCCGAACAATACTTAAGTTCAGGGTGGTGCTGAACATCACCGCAGGGGGGTTAGTGTGTAGCGTCCCTGTGATGATTTGAAATGGGGTAAAGCATTACCCTTGGGTATTTTGAGGCCCAGTTGGAACTCCCTTTGTTTTGTATCTAGTATGGTCTTGGCCGATGTTGAAAAACATCGGCTTTTTTATTTTTCAAACAAAAATATTCTCATCGCCCGGAAAAATTTCCGCTTTTACATCGGCAACATATTTTTGCATAGCACCGGGAATATCTTTGGCCTCCAGTAAAAAATTTTTGGAAAATTTTGGAGGTTGTTCAGTCAAACCTAAAATATCGTTTATTACCAACACTTGTGAATCAGTGTCCCGGCCAGCACCTATGCCAATAGTCGGGATTGAAATATCCTCGGTGATTTGTTTTGCAAGCAGTGAGGGGACACATTCCAGCAGTAATAAATCAGCGCCTGCATCGGCCAGAAGAATGGAATCTCGTCGAATTTTTTCTGCAGTAATTTGATCGCGACCTTGTACTCGGAAGCCGCCAAATTTATTAACCGATTGTGGTGTTAGTCCCAGATGTGCACATACCGGAATGCCGCGCTCGGATAATTGTTTCACTGTATCGGCGAGCCATGCGCCGCCTTCGAGTTTTACCATATGTGCGCCAGCTTGCATGATGCGAGCGCAATTGCGTAGCGCATCTTCAGTGGTGGCATAAGTCATAAAAGGCAAATCACCCATGATCAGTGATTTTTTGTTTCCACGCGCAACAGCTTCCACGTGATAAATCATTTGTTCCATGGTGACGGGAATGGTGCTGTCGTACCCCAAAACCGTCATGCCAAGCGAATCACCAACCAATACCACTTCTACGCCACAGCGTTCAGCCATAGCCGCCATATGTGCATCGTAAAGCGAAATAACGACAAATTTTTCTTTTGTTGCTTTGAGTTTTTGCAAACTGTTAATGGTGATTTTTTTTGTGAGTTGTGTATTGCTGGTGGACGTACTGATACTGGAATAAGGCATGACAGTCTCCGTTATAGTTCGGGGCTGGGGTTGTAATAATGACGACCGTTTTTGATATGTAAAATGTAATTAACCAATTGTTGAAAATGTTCACGATTGGTTGCCAGATTGAGTTCTCTGGCGTTGACGATTAATAATGGTGCGCGATCATAAAAATGAAAAAATTCCGTGTAGGCATCATTCAATGCAGATAAATAATCACGCGTAATATATTGCTCGGCAGCAATTCCGCGTTGACGAATTCGCTCCAGCAAAATATCAACCGGCGCTTGCAAATAAATCACCAGATCGGGAGTTGGCGAATCAATCGTCAACTTATCAAATACTTGTTGATAAATATTGTATTCGTCCTTGTCGAGCGTGACTTTGGCAAACAGCTGATCTTTATCCATTAAAAAATCGGCAACGCGTATCGGGCTGAATAAATCATTTTGTCGTAAATCACGCAATTGATTGGCGCGCTGGAATAAAAAAAATAATTGTGTGGGCAATGCAGTTGCTTTTGGATCCCTGTAAAACTTTTCCAAAAATGGATTTTCTTCTGCCTGTTCCAGTAATGTTTCATAATTAAACAAATTGGCAAGATTGCGTGCCAGTGTCGTTTTGCCAACACCGATGCAGCCTTCGACTGCAATAAATCGCGGTAATTTTTCGCGATTGAGATCCAGATTAATTTCATCAAACAGGGGCGTCACAATTAAGTCCTCTACATTATTTCAGGCAGCACCTGAATTTTTTGAGACTGGCAATTTATCAACCAGGATTGCACCAAACTTCCATCCGGCAAGCGTAAATCAGCATCAAGTTCTATCAAAGGTAAAAGTACAAAAGCCCTTTCCTTCAAATGAAGGTGCGGAAGAATTAAACGTGTCGATTGAATTTGCTGTTGATCGAACAATAGCAGATCCAGATCCAATGTCCGCGGGCCCCAGTGCTGTTCGCGACGGCGTTGGTGAGTTTGCTCGATTTTTTGCAGTTCATCCAATAGGGAAAATGGATCAAGACTGGTTTCCAGTGCGGCGGCGGCATTAATAAAATCCGGTTGCTCCGGGCCAATCGCCTGACTTTGGTAGAGGCAGGAGGATCTCAGCAATCTTGTTTCAGGGATTTGACCCAGCTCTTGCAGCGCCTGTGTAATTTGCTGGATTGGCTGCTGTAAATTACTGCCCAACCCCACGTAAGCCAGAGACATGTTTATTCTGCTCTGGGCTTGGTTTTACGCGGACGGCGGCTTCGTGATTTCGTCTCGCCAAGAGGTTTACTGAGCGCTTTGACCATGGAAATGCGCTGTTCGTCATCAGCAGTCTGATAGCTGGTCCACCATTGACCCAAACCCTGCAGGTCTTCGCCCGAGTCTTCGCGCATCAATAGGAAATCGTAAGCTGCCCTGAACCGGGGGTGATCCAGAGTGCGCAGAGCTTTCAGTCCTGAGCGGTGCGGCAAGCGGTTTTGTAAGTCCCATATTTCGCGCATGGGAAGGGTAAAACGTTTGGGTATAGCCGTGCGGGTCAATTGTTGCTGGATTACCTGTTGCGAGGCTTGTATCCAGGCCTGGGCAGGGGGTAAGTCCTTGCACAAAGCTTTGAACCTGGCTTGTAATGCCGGCCATAACAGCGCAGCGTAAAGAAATGCAGGCGTTACAGTTTTGTCAGCACGAATACGTTTATCGGTGTTGGTCATGCATTTTTCGACGATTGCCAATCCCAATGTATCTCCGGCTTTAAGTGCCGCATCCGTACCGGGTAGTAAGATCGACAACAGATCGTATTCACGCAGCAGATAAAATGTTGCCGTTGCCGAACCATTTAGAAAGAGTTTGAGTAATTCCTCAAACAATCGGGCGTCAGACACGTTCAACAACAGGTGACTGAGTTCGTTGATAGGTTTTGCTGTCGCAGGTTCAATAGAGAAGCCTAATTTGGCCGCGAACCGCAAGGCACGCAATATCCGAACTGGGTCTTCCTTGTAGCGAGTTTCGGGATCACCAATAATCCGCAAACGGCGCTTTTCAAGGTCTTTGATACCACCACAGTAATCGATCAGGCTGAAGTCGCGCAGGTCGTAATAAAGCGCATTAACCGTAAAATCCCGGCGCAATGCGTCCGTCTCAAGGGTTCCGTAGACGTTGTCGCGTAACAACATGCCATCTTCATTTTTGGTGCTGCTTTTTGACTGATCGTCCTGGCCGCGGAAAGTGGTGACCTCAATAATTTCACGTCCCATTCGCACATGGACAATCTGGAAGCGTCTACCGACTATACGTGACCCCCGGAATTGATGTTTGACCTGTTCAGGTGTGGCGTTGGTGGCCACATCAAAATCTTTGGGTGTGTTTCCCAGAAGCAGGTCGCGCACACCGCCGCCAACCAAATAAGCCTGATAACCGGCTTCCTGCAGTTGTTTGATCACTTTCAGGGCGCTGGGGCTGATGTGTTTGCGGGATATTATGTGCTGATCGCGGGGGATAATACGTCCTTCGTTTGAATCAGTATCCGATTTGAAGAGGTTTAAAATGCGTTTGAGCATAGAGAACTGAAGGTCCCGACTGTTTGGTTGGCTGAAGTGTAACAGACACGGAGCGGCTAGAGTTAGATTGACAGAAAGCAAAACGGGAAAGCCCAAGCTTTCCCGTTAGAGGTTAGCACCTAAGTGCATCTGGCAACTCATGGGTCTTACTGTTTGCTAACCCCACCTGTGCCTTGTTGTTATTCACTTTGTGTATCTATAAAACGTGAAAAGTTATTCCCCGCGTCGAATTCTTTTCATTGGCCTTTCTTGTAATCCCAGACGCCTTGCGCTCTTAACTGCACGTTTGGCACAGAAAGATTCGCTCTTGTTATTGTTTCTTGTTGTTATTCCGTCAAATCGCTGTTGTTATTATTTGTTGTTGTTATTAGAAGTTAGTAAATATTTCTTATTGTTTGTTTTTGTTATGGCCGCAATAGAGCACTTCCTGTGCCAGATATAAATTATCATTTAAAATCAATAGGTTAGTTTTTTTAAAGAGTTTTTATTACTTTTTGCTATTTCCAACGGTTACATATTTGAATGTGATGTGTTACTCAAATTGGGTAGCGGTAACATTTTTGGCGGGGTAACACTTACGTGATCGAGGGTAACAGTATGGCGTTTAAGCCGTTCTATATGTCACTTTTAGCGCGCAAGTGTCCGATTTTGGGGATTTTTGAAAAATAAGTTATGACTTGATGCCCGAGGTGCCTTTGGTCCTGGGGATGCCCAAACGCTGACGGCGCTCCCAGAGGCATTTACGGCTCACACCCAGCTTTTTGGCAAGTTCGGTTTCGCTCATGCGATCCTGGTGTTCCAGCACAAATCGTTGGAAATAATCTTCAAGGGACAAATCATCATCACCTGCATGACCGGGATTGCTGCGATTGGCTATGCGCGGGGAAATAATCACTGAGCTGGTTGTTTCATCACCTATATCACCGGCTTCCATATCAATCGATAACAGGTTGTCACCAATCTCGTTGCTGTCTTCGCAGAGGATGACGGCACGTTGCATGGCGTTTTCCAGCTCGCGGACATTGCCTGGCCAAGGGTAGCTCATGATGGATTCAATCGCCTTTTCGGACAGCTTTAACAAGGGTTTGTTAAATTGTGCGCAGTAACGTTGGAGCAGGTATTCAGCGATAGTGATGATATCGCGGCCACGCTGACGCAGAGGCGGTAACTCCAGCTGCACAACATTGAGTCGGAAATAGAGGTCTTCACGGAATTTGTTTTCCTTGGTCAACTTGCGCAGGTCACGGTGAGTGGCAGCAATCAGGCGCACGTCCACCTTGCGGGATTCAACGGAACCCAAAGGCCGCACTTCGCCTTCCTGCAACACGCGTAAGAGGCGTGCCTGAGCTTCCAGAGGAAGTTCACCTATCTCATCAAGGAACAGGGTTCCGCCATCGGCAGCAGCAACTAAACCTTCGCGATTATTGGATGCGCCGGTAAACGCGCCTTTCTCATAACCGAAAAGTTCGGATTCAATCAGGGTTTCGGGAATAGCCGCGCAGTTCACTGAAATCATTAAATGATTGCTACGGGTACTTTCTTCGTGCAGCGCACGGGCTACCAATTCTTTTCCAGTGCCTGTTTCACCATGAATCAATACAGTGGCGGCAGTGGGGGCAACTTTATGAATGCGGTTATACAGTTCCTTCATGACATCACTGACACCAATCATCCCTGCAATCGCATTACTGGCGGTAGGGACGGCCTTGGCCTGGGCCTTGGCTTTTCCTATAACGCGTTTTACAGCATTAACCATTTCATCGTGATCAAAGGGTTTTGCGATGTAATCAACTGCGCCCATGCGCATGGAGTCAACCGCCGAACGAAGGCTTGCATAGCTGGTCATGATCAACACCGGTATATCACCGGCCAGTTTAATCAGGTCGGTACCGGGTGCGCCCGGTAGTCGTAGATCACTGATAATCAGATCAAAATCCTTGAGATTGAATTTGATGGCTTCTTTAACGGAGGGAGCTTCCTGAACTTCGTAAAGATTACGCTCCAAAAGCTTGCGCAAAGCATTGCGGATAATATTTTCGTCTTCAACAATCAGAATCTTGCTCATAACTCTATAGTTCTACCCGTTGCGTTAGTCTCAAAGATCCAGAACAGAATCCAGATGCCGAGGCAAGATGATAATGAATCGCGCGCCTCGATTATTCACTATGTCGGCAGGACTCACAATATCAAGATAGCCACTGTGATCTTCGATAATGCTGTACACCATTGCCAGCCCCAATCCCGTACCTTCTCCCGGTTCTTTGGTAGTAAAAAAGGGTTCCAAAATGCGATCAATGAGTTCAGGTGGGATCCCTGTACCCTCATCGGTAACACTCACTGTTACCGAATTCTCATCTTCGTTACTTTCAAGCATAACACGGCCTTGGTCCGGACTGGCATCCCGTGCGTTAGATAAAAGATTGATAAACACCTGAATCATACGTTGATGGTCGCCCGCAATGATTGCGCTGGCAGGAATATCATTGGCAAAGAGTACCTGGCGTTTATCTTTTTGCAGTGACAAAAGTTGTATGGCTTCACTGGCACAGTCACGTAAAGATACAGGTGCAAATTCACTTTTGCTGGCGTGTCCCGCGTGGGAAAAGCTCACCAGAGACTGCACTATGCGCCCTACCCTGTCGGTTTGGCTGAGGATCTGGTTGGCGGTTTCCAGTACATCAGGGCTTTCTGATTCATAGCGCAGATTCTGTGCAAGGCAGGCAATCCCCGTTATAGGGTTACCTATTTCATGGGCGACCCCGGCCGCCAATCTACCCACTGATGCCAGTCTTTCCGAGTGAACCAGCTCCTGTTCCAACATTTGTGTTTCGGTAACATCTTCCAGCAGCATGACCTGGTCATAAACGCCTGCGGCAATCGTACCTTCAATAGCCGCTTTGTGCAGACTGACCCAGTGGGGGCGACCATCCAGCTCAATTTCGCGACGATAAAAATGGGGTTCTTTGCTGCGGCTGAAATCAATTAACAGGCTGCACCAGGGTTCGGGAATATCTTCAAGATAAGAACCGGTCACTTCTTCACTGGGGGTGCGTGTCAGGCTGGCCATGGCGCGATTCCACATCAGGATTTCCATATCCCGTCCCAGCGAACAAACCGCCATGGGTAATTCCTCAAGGGTTTTACGATGATAGAGACGCAGGTTGTTTAATTCAGCTGCCATACCCGTCAGGTGATCGCGGTATTCGGCCAGGCGGTTTTCAATTAGATTGATATCCACCGTGTTGCGCGATTCGGCGGTGTGATAGGGAATGTATTTATCCATAATTTCGCTGGCAAGATGAATACCCATCAAGCTGGATAAATTACCTTCAATTTGATCGCGCAAGCGACGCAACGAATAGGGACGACGTTCGTTGATACTGAATTGTAATTCTCGTAATGCGTTATCCACTTCGCGTGACGCAGTCACTTTGCCCAAGGGTTTGGCGAGACGGGTT
>CAMLRJ010000127.1 GCA_946482345.1 uncultured Cellvibrio sp. | reverse complement strand
CAAAACAACAAGCGTTACTCGGATAGATCAATCAAGCGTTATTTTAAAAACGATTTGGGAAAACCGGTGACTGCGGAGCGGATGGAAGAAAAACTCTATCTGGTAAACGATTTGCCGGGTCTTAATGTTCAGGGTTATTTTGAGCCTGGCAGTCAGGTTGGCGATAGCAAATTGAATGTTAATGTGATGAATGAGGATCTCATTTCCTCCAATATTCGTCTGGATAACCATGGTTCCTCTAAAAGTGGTGAGTATCGCGCTTATGCAGATGTATTAATCCACAATCCAACAACATTTCAGGATGAATTGCATTTGGGGGTTTTGTACTCCCAGGATCCAGGTAGTTCAACTTATGGGTCTCTTCGATACAACTCGAACATCATCAGCCCCCGGACACTTGCCACTATCGCTATTTCCAAAAATAGTTATGTGTTGGGGCGCGCCAATACAGGGGTGTCGGTTGATATAGAAGGTGAGTCGGAAGTCGCTGAGGCAGGTCTCAGTTATGCGTTGCGCCGCTCAAGGGCGCGAAATCATTCCATCACTCTCACTATGCAAAGTATTGATACAGTTTTGAGTTTGCTTATTGGTAGCAATGCGTCAGGAGTTGAACCGCCACCGTTTAATCTGGAAACGTCGGTTGATAATCTGGCTCTTGGTTATAACTTTGATATTTTGAATGAAAAGTCTCGTGTTTTGCATCAGGGCGGAGTGAGAGTGGTGGGGGCAAAATTAGATGAGCTCGGACAGGTGTCAGGTGTTGATTCTGTTGAAGATACTTATTCTCTGAATTTTAACTACACCATGTTAACTTTTTTAAAATTTCCTTTTACAGAATCAGAAACGCGTTTTTTATTCAGAATGGTTGGGCAGTATGCTGATGATCCATTGTCATCGGTAAATCAATTGAGTCTCGCAGGCCCTAATATGGTTAGGGGATATACTGTCGATAAATTTTACGCGGATTCAGGAATATATCTTGGTGCTGACTGGATTTTCAGTGATTTATTTGGGAAGCGTATAAGTGAATATGTCCAGCCTTATATTCTGGCTGATTATGGGCATGGAGAGTTAATTCCAAAATTGGTTTATGACACCAAAACAAAAGCAACACTTTCTGATATGGGTGTTGGTTTCAAGCTTAAATTCGGGCGTAATACTCGCGGAAGTTTGGCAGTCATTGCACCTATGACTGATAAAATATCTTCTATTGATAATGATGAAGAAGATGAATCGGAAGATATTAAAGTTTATTTTGATTTGCAGAGTAGTTTTTAAGAAACGATTAAGATTTGTGACGTCAAACTGTGCACTGATTCTTTTTTTATGTAAAAAGCAAGGTAGTCACTAGTCTGATTCTGTGAAATAAGTTAGCATTCAAATGGCTCGACAAATCGAGAGGCATGACCGATGTTCCGCCTTAGATGTTTAAGGTGCCAGTTGAACTGAATTTTTTAACGTCCAATAGGAGACAAAAATGGCAATATATATTGAATGGGAAGGCATAAAAGGAAACGTAACAGCAGATGGATACAAAGATCACCTCTCTGTTAACAGTTTCAGTTTTGGTGTGGGTCGCGGGATTACTATGGAAACTGGTAATTGCGCAAATCGTGAAGCTACAGCGCCAAGCTGCAGTGAAATCACCATGACCAAGATGATGGATAGCTCTTGTACTTCCATTTTCCTGGAAGCTACCAGTGCTTCAGAAGGTAAAACAGTAAAAATCAAATTTGTACAAACCGGTACAGATAAAGTAACTGAATACCTGACCTATACTTTGACTAACTGTATGGTGTCTGGCTATTCAATTTCTGCTGGCGGTGATGATACTCCAACAGAATCTATCTCCCTCAGCTACACCGCTATTGAAGTTAAATACCTTAACTTTGACGGCACCAACAAGGGCGCAAGTCCACAAATCGTTGGTTACGATCTCGCTACAGCGAAAAAGAAATAATAAACTCTATCGGGTTTATGTCTGGGGGGCTTCATGCCCCCTTGTTGCTTAAGATTCCAGGTTTTGTAATTCAGGGAATCGTGATTGGGTAGTTAAAAAGATTTATATGTCTTAGTGCCAACACAGTGTTCAGGGAACCCTCGGTAATGCCACGAATATTGGATTGGTTTTGTTAGAGGAAGATGGCTTAACATATGAGTGATTATTCACAATCAAATCGTTTTCTTGAGATTAGCGAATTCTCCTTTGAAGAGGGTACTTTGCTCCCTTCAAGCTTTTCTGGCACCGAATATGTGTCAGAACTCTTTCAGTTTCATATCTCGGTATTATCCAAAAATTATGAAATTTCTCCTGAAGATGTTCTGGGGAAGTCCTGTACTGTCACCATAAAAAACGAGCATAAAAGAAAATTTAATGGATTTATTTGCAGTTTTGAATTTGGTGAAATCACTACCAGAAATTTGCGCGAATATAGAATGGTAATGGTTCCCTGGCTGTGGTTTTTGGGACAGACTAATAACCATCGTATTTTTCAGAATCAAAATACCAAATCAATCGTCAGTAAAATATTCAAGGATTGGGGTTTTGTTGATTTTGATTTTAAAGCCAAGGGCGGAAAGACCAGAGAATATTGTGTTCAGCACAATGAAAGTGATTTGAATTTTGTATCCCGGTTACTTGAGGAAGAGGGTATAGCCTATTACTTCAAACATTCCGATGATAAACATCAGTTAGTATTGGTTGATGAAAAGAATGCTTACGATGAAGTGGCAGAAACCAAGCTTCAATATAACCGTGGATCGGCAACGGAAAGTGCGGTCACCAAGTGGGATCATTCTTATAAATTCAAAAAAGGCCAGTGGACATTAAACGATTTTGACTTCAAGCAACCAACAAAAATTTTAAAAACTAATGTGGCTTCAAAAAGCAAATTTGCAAACAATTCCAAATATGAGCATTACGAATATCCCGCATATTACAATCCTGAATTAGCGGATCTCGGTAAGGAACTTGTTAATGTTCGTCTTGATGCCGAAGAAGCATTAAGAAATGTCGTTAATGGTGGTAGTAATTGTGCAACCTTCACAGCAGGCGGTCGCTTTTCGGTGGACAGGCACACCACTAATAGTGAGAAGGGCGAGTACATTTTAGTAAGTGTTACCCATCAAGCAGCTGATTCAACTCACGATATGTTTTCCAGTGGAACCTCAAGTTACGAAAACTCTTTTGTTGCCATTCCATCTGATGTGCATTTTCGTCCGAAAGAAAGACATCCGCGCAAACGTATGCCTGGGCCGCAGTCAGCGATAGTGGTTTGTCCTGATGGTGAAGAGATTGATGTTGACCAGTATGGTCGTATCAAGGTTCAGTTTATTTGGGACAGAGAAGGCCAATCGAATCAGGATAGTTCCTGTTATATTCGTGTTATGCAAACCTGGGCAGGTACCCAATGGGGTGCCTCATTTATTCCACGAAAAGGTCATGAAGTTATCGTGAGCTTTTTGGATGGTGACCCTGACAGGCCGATTATTACCGGTACTGTCTACAATGGTAAAAATTTGCCACCGTTTGAATCCAAAACACAGAGTGGTATTCGTACTCGCTCAACTAAAAATGGAACGGCGGCTAATTGTAATGAATTGCGTTTTGATGACAAAAAAGACGCAGAACAAATTTATATTCATGCCGAAAAAAATCTTGATACTGAAGTCGAAAATGATGAAACCCATACGGTGGATCATGATCGAACCAAAACTATTGGCAATGATGAAAACTCAACGATAAAACATGATCGAAATAAAACCGTTGATAATAATCAGACAGAAACTATCGGGAAAAACAAAACGATAGATGTAGGTGATAACCACACAGAGACAATTGGTAAGGATATGTCCCTGAGTGTTGGCAAGAATATTTCAATCGACATCAATGATAATCACACAGAAACTATCGGCAAGAATATGACGATTAGTGTGACTAAAGATCTGAAAGAAACTGTTGAAGGGAAATACACTGAAACAGTCACCAAAGAATACGCACTGAAAGCAAAAACCATCACTATGACGGCAGATGATCAAATCACCTTAAAAACAGGTTCTGCATCTATCGTGATGAAAAAGAATGGTGATATCACAATTTCCGGTAAGAACATCAATGTGAAAGGTTCAGGAAATGTGGTCGTGAAAGGTAGCAAAATTACTAACAACTAGAGTGAACTATGGATATGGCATCATTATTGGACTCGACTACCCATCAAGAAGTTGAGCAGATTGGTTTGGGTGTTGGTGAAATCCTTCTCGCCAGGCTTGATGCCATAGATGAATCCGGTCGCCCATTGGTGAGTGTTGCGCATATTCCTGATTTTGGATTACGAGCTGCACTCGCAACTATACCGGTGTTACCACAATATATCGGGCGACAGGTTGCTTTGATGTTTACACAAGGTGCAGCACCTCAACCGGTTGTTATAGGTTTTATTCATTCCCCACTTAATCAGATTCTTGATGTTATGTTTGCAAGTACAGAAGCCAATCAGGAAAATTCCGACGAAATTGTATTCGCTGAGCGATTGTCAGAAAGTAAATCCGATGACAATACCGAAACATTGCATATAGATGGAAAACGCATTGTGTTGGAAGGTCGGGAAGAAGTGGTGCTGCGCTGCGGTGAATCCAGCATTACACTTAATGCCAACGGAAAAATTTCGATTAGAGGAAAATACCTGTTGAGTCGATCATCAGGGGTTAATCGCATTCTGGGTGGTTCTGTTCAAGTCAATTGATGCAACACACTTTTTAATCCTTACGATAAACGACCATGCTTCAACTTAAGAACAACACTCCTTTCATTACAGGCTTTGCACTTTTTCCAAATCTGGACGGTATAGACACGCTTTATCTCATGGTAAAAGCGACCTTTGTTATTGGAAATCAGTGGACATTAGCTGATAAACAATTGCCCATACAGGAAGCTGATGAATATAACGGTGAGCCCGCTGATTCAAGCCTCAAATCGACTTCTGATTTTCATATAGGAAAAGTAGCTACCGATATTTTGATTTATGGATTGGCTTGCTCACCCAAACAACAACCTGTTACTCAAATGAATATCGGTATGGAAGTTGGGAGCTTGCGAAAAACATTGAGAGTTTTTGGTGACAGGGTTTGGAAAGATGGTCAGATAAGTTCAGCCAATCCATTTGTCAACATGCCTGTTATTTATGAAAGGGCTTTTGGTGGTCAGGATGTGATTGATAATCGCATACGTGCGGCAGAACAAAGAAATCCTGTTGGAAAAAGTTTTGTGGGTCGTAAATCAGAAAGTGAATTCAATAACCAGCCATTGCCCAATATTGAATATCCCAATCAGTTGATGACAAGTTTGGGAGATATTCCTGCACCGGCAGGTTTTGGCCCAATAGCCCCTAACTGGCAGCCCAGAGTTTCCATGGCAGGAACCTACGATCAAAATTGGCAAACAAACAGAGCGCCTTATTTACCAAACGATTTTAATCAGCGTTTTTTAAATGTTGCTCCTTCTGATCAGATATACCCCGGTTTTCTTCAGGGTGGTGAACCCGTCAAAATTGTTGGCATGCACCCGGAAGGTGATTTCCAATTTAATTTGCCCGCTGTCAAACTCGTGAATAGCGTCAGTATTAAAGGAAAAGATTTATCGTCACCATTTAATATGGAAACACTGGCGCTTTATCCAAATCAAAAGCAACTTACGATGACTTGGCGAGCGTCAATTCCTTGTGATAAAAAATCGTTAAAAATTGACCAGATAACTATAGGTTTATCGCGATAAATTTCGGAGGTTTGAAATGGGACAAACGACATTTGCCAACACACGTGGCATAGCACATAAAGGCAGCGGTGGTATGAGCCCAGTGTTTCCCGATGTGTGTAAAACTCCTACACCGGGTGGCCCTGTACCTATCCCATATCCCAACATTGGTAAATCATCTGACACTGACAAAGGCCCTAAAACAGTTGTCACTGATGGAAAAATGCCAATGGTCAAAGGTTCCGTTTATTCAACCAGCACGGGAGATGAAGCTGGAACATTAAAAGGCGTTGTTAGCAGCGATCAAAAAGGTGTTTGCGAATTTATGATGTATTCCTTTGACGTAAAATTTGAAGGAAAAAATGTTTGTCGATTAGGTGATCCACTGTTTCACAATAAAAAAAATATTATGGGCTAAACAATCAACATGGAAGTCGATAAAACCCTGATTCGTCCTCTGTCAGATTTTTATAATCACTATTACGAACAATATGCAGACTCAGCCGCTTTCTTATGGATGTTACGTTCGCAAGCTGTAAACCGTCCAGACTACCGGCTTGAAGATATCGATGAGTTGGATCTGCGCTTGGAAAACGAACTGGATGGTTTGATGTCATCGCCCATGGATGCATGGGGTATTTGTGAGTCGGCATTAAGTTTTCAACAAGCACCTGAAGTTTTTGTTGCCTCCGTGATTGCGTTTCGTTGTATGGATGTCAACAAAATAAAAATAGTCGTAGAGGCAGGAATGATCGATGATCAGTGTTTTAAAGGATTAGTTTCCGCACTGGCCTGGTTGCCAGGACGTTTGGTACACAGTTGGATTAAAAAATTTCTACACAGTAAAGATTTAAATCATAAAATGCTCGCGTTGGCTGTCTGTTCTGCGAGACGCGAAGATCCTCGTGATTATTTAACACACATATTCAGCAGAGTGGATTGTCTGGAGCATGAGTTTCTTCATGCCCGAGCATTGCGTCTTATTGGTGAATTAAAACGATTTGATTTAATTTCTGCACTCCAGCAAGGTACGAAATCAGACAGCGCGTTGTTGCGATTTTGGGCATTGAGGTCATTAATTTTATTGGGTGACAGAGCACAAGCCATACAGCTTGAAGAATATCTGCTCATCGATAATCCATTTAAACAAGATGCAATTTTTATTGCTTTTAGAGTGTTGCCCAGTCCAATTGCAAAACAATGGATATCAGCTCTTAGTCAAAACCCTCTCAATCAGCGTTTAATTATTCAGTCAGTCAGTAATCTGGGTGATCCTGAAGTGATCAATTGGTTGATTGGTCAAATGCAAATTCCCGAATTAAGTCGAATCAGTGCAGAAGCATTTTCTACCATCACGGTATCGACCTCAAGACGCATCAATTAATTCTGGATAATTTACCGGATTTGGACGATCAATTGCCTGAAACTGAAGATGAAAATGAATTTGTTGAAGTCAACTATGACGATTATTTACCCTTTCCCGATATCAATAAAATCGCCGCAGTTTGGCAACAATACCAACATAGATTCAAGCCCGGTTCACGATATTTTATGGGGCATTTGTTAACTCATGATCAGACGACTTGGGCTCATTTGCGGAATATCCTCGAACACGGCACGCAACCACAACGCGCTGCAGCAGCGATGGAATTATCCTTGATGGATGCATCCCAATATTTATTTAATCATGTGGCAAAAGGAATTCATGATGAGTGATGCTAATCAAAAAAAATTATACATAGCGGGCATGGGAATGATTACGCCGCTAGGTCATAACGTTGCGTCTACACTGGCGGCGATTAGAACGAATAAAAGTGCGTACAGTATTTCAGAGTATCGTGATTTGGATGATTCGTTAATTACTATGGCGCAACTTCCGAACGAACTGTTTGACGAAATGGAAATTGAAGTAGCAACAGAACAAGCTTACTGCGGGCAAATGGATCGTATTCTCAAAATGACAATTATCGCCATTCAAGAAGCCTGCTCGCATCATCGTACCCTTGAAAACTTACCCTTGGTGTTAGCTATGAGCGAGCCGGATGTAGTCGGCATTAGTCAAAGTTTGCTTGCAAAAAATCTTGAAATACAATTCCCAAGGCTGATTACCTCTGCCTATACCCGTGCGTGCCCAACAGGTCGTGCCGCTGGAATTGATTGTGTGAAATTTGTATTTGATTATTTGGCTGAACGTTTTAACTATATATTAATTGGTGGCGGTGATTCACATAGTCACACACATCGATTACAACCGCTAAAAGAAAAATCAAGATTATTGACACACAAAAATAACGATGGATTTGCACCAGGTGAAGCTGCTAGCTATTTATTACTTACTCCGTCTGCTTCATTGGCCAGAGTTTATGATGACTCTATCATTGCAGTATTAATGCCCGGTATTGCTCAGGA